>JANNPG010000123.1:0-3278 GCA_031399805.1 Betaproteobacteria bacterium
ATTGGCGCGCTGATGTGCCACTTCGCGCTGTCCAAGGAATCCTTCGCGGCGTCTTATCTGATCGATTTCGACAAATACTTTGTGACGGAGCTCGAGGAGTTGCGCGAGCTCGAAGAGCTCGAACTGGTCGAGCTCGAGAGCGATGCGATTACAGTGACGCCCAAAGGCCGTCTGCTCGTGCGCAATGTCGCCATGGTGTTCGACCGCTATCTGCACCAGGATCGAGAGCGCCGCCGTTATTAGCGCGTGATATGAACGCGCTCGTTGAAGTCGCGCTGATGGCGGCTTTCGTCGGCGGCCTCGCCGGCGGCATCGTGCATCTGCCGTGCCGCTGTGGCGCGCGGGTGTCGGTTGCGCCGTCGCGATGTTCGGGATTTACTGCTTGATAAAAACGCTGCAGCCCGCCGCCTGGGTCGCGACGGCACCGGTGCCTCGTCCCCGTTTAACGGTGTGCTGTCAACATTGCACCTGTTGGCGGCAATATTTCGCCAATTCACTGACGATGGTCTCCCCGGTAACGGACTGGCGCGCGCGTCTGTCGCCGTATTCGAGCGCCAGTCTGAAGTCATACTTGGCGAAGAACGCATCGTACATTTCACCGCCGAGGGTGCCGACGGCGTAGAGGCTGTCGTTCGTTTTGTCGTGCTCGAGCAGGATTGCCGACAGCGGTTGCGGCGCCGGTCCGCCCAGCACCCGCGCGCCGTTTGCAGGATCGTACTCGCTATGCTCCGAGCAGCAGTGGATCACGTTGCCGTGCGTAATCGTGGCGGGGCCGGCCTGGTCACGATAGCTGATGAAGCTGATCTGGCGCGTCGGGTACGAAAGCCGGTGCGCGCAAATCGCGGAGTAACCGACGATCGCGTTTTGCGCGCCGACGCCGCCTGGCCATTCATAGTCGCCGCCCGCCTCGGTCTTGAGCGTCACCGCCTGCAGTGTCGGTTTGCCCAGGTTTAGCAGGAAGCACGGCGTTGCCACGTACGGATAATGGAAGATGTAATTGCGCTTTACCGCGAGAGCCGCGGCGCGCAGCGGCTGCCGCGCTTCATCGACCAGCCTCACGCGCGTATAAAAACGCGGCCGCAGGCTGGCCGCTTGTGCCGGGTTGATGCCGAGCGCCGCGCCCGCCGCGCAGATGCCGATAAATTCGCGGCGTTGCATGGTTGTTCAGCCGCCGCTTGCGAGCTGCGCGCGGCCCGCTTCCATGGTGGCGGCGAAACTTTGCTCCATTTCGCGCCGAAAACGCGCCGCGTCAGTGCTGATTGTCGCGACATCGCTCCAACTTACCACGCGGCCTTTGGCCACCGCGCGCTTGAGCGCGACGCCATGGGCGAGTCCCAGCGGCAGGCCGCCGCACGCCAGAGAATCCGCCGCCGGCATCAGTTTTCCGTACACCGTATATCCGCCTTCGCCGTCGAGCGTCTCCCCGGCCTTGAGATCGCGCTTGGCGGTGGCGACGACGTCGCCGCGAAATCCGGTCGCCGCACCGGTCGCTTCGCGGCGCAGACCGACTGATGCGACGCTGATGCCGAGTTCGAGCCCGATCAGGTGATAGGGTTTGTACAGGGCGGAATAATTGCCGGTGGCATCGGTGAGAAGGCCGTATTCGTGGAAACAGCGCCGCACGTAATCGCTGTCGGCCGCGAATGTCACGTAAACGCCCCAGCGCAAATCGCGGAATACCGGACGCCCGTCGCGTTCAAGGCTCGAAACAACCTCGACCTGGCCCGCGTGATGAAGCAGTCCGCCGGTCTCGCGCGGGCGCATGATGCGCGGCAGGTCGTCAACTCCGCACGGCGGAAAGTCGAGACCGTGAGGTGCTGGCGTGAGCCCCGTTGCATTGGCGACCGCGGCCATCTCGATGGCGGATTTGGTGCCGTCGAGAAACGAATTGAACATCTGCGCGTTGAAGTCACCATTCGCGACCATCTCCGGCGTGAAACCATAATGGCCCCACACCGTGTCGGGCGTCGATGCGTGATAGGCAGGCAGATATTTCGTGCCTTTGCCCGCGCCTACCACTTCGAAGCCGGCGGCGCGTGCCCAGTCGACCATTTCGCAGATCAGCGCCGGCTGGTCGCCGTAGGCGAGCGAATACACGATGCCCGCCTCGGCCGCGCGGCGCGCGAGGAGCGGGCCGGCGAGCGCGTCGGCCTCCACGTTCACCATCACGATGTGCTTGCCGTGCTCACAGCAGGCGAGCGCATGCCGGATGCCGGCAGCGGGGTTGCCCGTCGCATCGATCGCAATTTCGATCGCGTCGGACGCGATCACCGCCAGCGCGTCGTCGGTGACGAAAGTCGTGCCTGATTTGTGCGCTGCATCAAGCGAGGCGGCAGCATATTGTTCAGCCGGCCAGCCGACGCGCCGCAGGCTGTCTTGCGCGCGTTGCGGCGACAAATCGCACACCGCGACAAGATGCAGGCCCGGCGTGCGCCGCACCTGCGACAGGAACATCGAGCCGAACTTGCCGGCGCCGATCAGTGCGACGCGCAAGGGCCTTTTGTCGGCGGCGCGCTGCAGCAGCAGGCGGTGAAGATTCATAGGGTATGCGCCATATTGGGACTATTTTTGCTAACCTACCACAGATATATGCCGGTATCGAGTTACTGCTGCCAGCCCGGGGCCGGGTGCATGGCGGTTGCCACTTTGACGCCCGATCCTAAAATGATACTGTTTGATATAAATCAACGCCTTTTCGCCATGAAGCAATCTACTGTGATCCATTCTTATACGACTGTGCGTCTGGGGGAGGATCGGAATTCGAACCCGAGCGTTAATGCTTTTATCGTTCGACATGGAGAATGAAAATGTTGCGAGTTATCTTGGCGGTATTCCTGGTTGCTGGTGTTTCGGTTGCGTCGTGGGCGCAAGATATCACTTATCGAAAACATATCAAGCCGCTGACGGAGCAGAAATGCGCTGCTTGTCATGGCGCGGGTTCCCCCTATCTTGGCGACTACGACGAGGACAGGAAAAAATACGATGCCATGTTCAAAGGGCCGAGAATGGATACCTATGCCGATCTGGTTTTTTTCGTCGGCTGGCCTGACACCGGCGCCATCATGAGGAGGCTCGATGACGGGAAAAGCGTGGATGGCGGCAAGCCGGGCAACATGTATCAATACCTCGGCGCCACGGACGAAGAGCGCGGGAAAAACCTGAATCTTTTCAAGGAATGGGTGGGCAAGGACGCTTGGAAGCTCAACCGTTGGAAAGCTCGGGGTAACGTGCCGGCCATCACCAAGGAAGACGTGGACAAGATCAAAGTGAAATACTAG
>JANNPG010000428.1:0-2797 GCA_031399805.1 Betaproteobacteria bacterium
GTCTACAACAGCGACGAGGCCTATCGCAAGGATGGTCTCGCCTGGAAGTTAAGGCGCGATCGCGGCGTCGTCTGCAATGAACTCGATGCGGCCGGCATCGAGCGACTGGTGCCGGCGCTCGGCCGCCATTACGCACGCGGCGTATATCTGCCGGAGCAGGGCTTTGTCGCCAATCCGGAGCGACTCACCAAGACACTCGCGCGGCAATTTCAGCAGGACGGCGGCGTGGTCCTGCAGCGCGAAGTACTCGATATCGAACTCGGCGCGCACGGCCCGCAGGCGCTGCTGACCGACGCCGGACGCATGGAAGTGGAAACGCTGGTGTTATGCGCCGGCGTGCACTCGGGAAAGTTCAGCGCGAAGCTGGGCGACGCGGTGCCGCTCGAAGCCGAACGCGGCTATCACGTCACGTTCTCCGATCCGGCGCTGGAGCTGCCGATGCCGGTCTGTTCGGCGCAGAACAAATTCTTCGTCACGCCGATGGAGATGGGCACGCGTATCGCCGGTCAGACTGAATTCGCCGGCATCGATGCCGAGCCCGACTATAGCCGCGCCGACGTGCTGGTGAAGCACATGAAACGCATGTTTCCCAACGTGCGCGAGGTCGATGCGACGCGCTGGATGGGACGGCGTCCCTCGATGCCGGATTCAAAACCGGTCATCGGCCGCGCGACGAAATACGCCAACACCTATTATGCTTTCGGCCACGGCCATATCGGACTCGTCGGCAGCGCGCCGACCGGACGCATCATCGCCGATCTCATCGCCGGTCGTCAGCCCAATATCGATATCACGCCGTTTCGGGTCGATCGCTTCTAAAAAACTGTTCGCGCGCAAAAAAATACCCGTGAGCCGTTAGCCGCACGGGTCAATATGACATTGGCAATAGGCAAAAAGTAGAGGGGGCGGCGGGAGGTAACGCCAGGGTCGCCGGCGCATAAGTTCAAGTTTGCGCGACGGCCCCCGACCACGGCGACAACACGTCGGTAATGCCCTGATGTTCGCCCGTTGCGGGATCGCGCAGCACTGCGCTCGGGCACGCGAAGTTGGTCGGATACACCACCAATTCAGTGAGATTGACGGAGAACTTTGCCGCCAGCGCTGTTTGAACCTGCGGCGGGTGGCGCGGATCGACGCCGACCGTCTCGCCGCCGCTGGCATCGATGCGCGGCTGATGGAACGCGTCTTCGAGCGTCATGCGGTGGTCGATGAGGAATGAAGTGATCTGCATGACCGCCGGCATGATCTTGCGTCCGCCGGAGGCGCCTATAGAGAACCAGCCGTGGTCGCCGCGCCGCGCGATGAGCGGGCACATATTCGTCAGCGGCCGCTTGCCCGGCGCGAAATAGTTCGGGGATGCGGGACGCGGGTCGAACCACATGATGCCGTTGTTCATGAGGATGCCGGTGGTCGGCAGCACCACGCGGCTGCCGAACACCGAGAGCAGCGTTTGCGTGACCGCGACCATGTTGCCGGCGGCGTCGATCACGTTGAAATGGCTCGTGCAGCCGGGGTTGCTGCGGTCGTCGGTCTCGCCCATCGTGGCAAGCCGCTCGGCGTACGCGTCGCGCAGCGCCTGCCCGTAAGCGACGAACGCGGCGGAACCGGGGCCGCCGGTGGGAAAAGTCTGGTACTTGAGCGCATTCAACACGCGCGCGATGCTGGGGCCGGCGGTGAGTCCGCCGGCCAGCGCGATTGTTGCACCACGATAGTCTATTTCAAGCGGGGCGACGATGCGCGCGTGGTAATTCTTCAGGTCGTGGGCGTCGATGATGCCGCCGAGCGCCGTAATGTCCTTGACGATGGCGGCGGCGACTTCGCCTTCGTAATAATCGCGCGCGCCATTGTGCTGCAACTTGCGCATCGTATCGGCCAGGCCTTTGAGCTTGAGGCGGCCGAGCGCGGCGCCTGCCGGCGTGACCGGCGGATAGCCGCCGGGTAGCCAGATGTCGCGCGTGCTCGGATAGCGTGCGAGTGCTTGCGCCATCGTCGCGACCTTCAGCGTCAAATACCAGTCCATCGCCATGCCCTCATCGGCAAGTTCGATGGCGGACGCGATCACGTCGGCGAAGGACTTGGTGCCGAATTTCGCCAGCGCCGTCGCGAGGCCATCGACGTGGCCCGGCACCGCAATGGAATTCGGCCCGTGCACGTTGCGGTCGTCCTGCACCGTCGGCCAGGTGAAGAGATCGGTGGTAAATCCGCCGGTCAGCGGAAAGTCGGCAGGCTCGAGCTTGTGCGGCGAGATTGGCCCGAAATCGATGACGTGGACTTTTTTCTCCTGCGCCAGGTACACAAGCATGAAACCGACGCCGCCCAGCCCGCTGTTCCACGGCTCGACCGCGGCGAGCGCGAGACCGGTTGCCACCGCTGCATCGACGGCATTGCCGCCGGCATCGAGTATTTTTACGCCGGCCGCGCCGGCAATCCTGTTTTGCGTGGCGACGATACCGCCGCGCGAACGCGCGAGCGGTTTCCGGACTTGCCAGTTCTGGACGAGATGTTCGAGCATGAATTTTAGCGCTGTTCGCGGCGGTGGGAGTCAGAGCCGAATGATAGCGAATTGGCGTGTCGTGCGCTTGCTGGCGCGCCGCGGCTCGCGCGCACTCTGTCTGCGCGGGCCAGCGTCGTGCCGCTGCCGGCTATCGATTTAACCGCAGTCGAGCGATGCGGTTCCCGACGCCGGCTGGTCCTGAATTTCGCGCTCACTTGTCATATTTGTGACATTTGTCACATCACCGGGATTTCGGCTGCGGTAATGTACCGGGACGCGACCGTGCATGCTAATTGCGGAATT
>JANNPG010000464.1:0-3021 GCA_031399805.1 Betaproteobacteria bacterium
ACGCGAGCGATCCCAGTATTGCGGTAGCTAATATTTAATATCTCATGACGAATTCCTTTATGTGTTTGAAGAAAACCACTCATCGGGACGGATTTGCGGCTACCTAGATTACCGTTTGAAAATACGCCAACTCCTCGCGCGCGTCCGTTCGCTGGCGCGCATTACCGCGCTACCCTATAGCCTGCGACACCCGATCGACGGCCCGCTTCCCGCGCGAAGCCGGGTATTTTCTACTTATGTACGCTGGCGTACAGAGGTCCCGGCAAGGACGGGCGACAATCCTTCCGTGCCCGCCAGTTCCTCTTCCTCCCTGGAGTCGATCGGCGGGCCGGGGCCCTCGGTTCATGGTCATGTCCGGGGGCCTTTTTTTGTACCCGGCATGCGGCACAGTCCGCTCACTCCGCACCCGCAAGCTGAAGAGCGCAGACTATCGTTTGCCGACACGCGGCGCCATGTCGCTTGCCTTCACGCCCGCATCCGACCTGGCCTGGCTCATGAGTGCGGCGCAGTTGCTGTCTTTATTCTTGCCGAAGTCGAGCAACGGTATCAGCGCACCTATTCCCGCCGTCACCACACCCAGGGCCACCGCGAGGCCGCCGCGCGCGATCACGCCGCCCATTTCAGGCCGTAACAACGGGTTCTTGAACGTTCCGGTGACAGCGATGGGGCCGCGCAGCGACGCCAGGCTGAAGCCCTTCGACTGGGACACCAATCTCAAGTGGAGCGATTCGTCGGTGAAGTTCGCATTGCCGCTGCCGGTAATGTTGACCTTGGGCGTATCGAGCACCAGCGTCTCCACTTTGAAATCGCCGTCGACGGCTTTGAAATTCCCCACCATGCAACGAATCGGCACCTGCTTGTCGCCGCCCAACATTACCACGATCGAATTGGCGATATCGAGGTTCGACAGTCTGAGCATTAACTCGCTGACCGATCAGCCGTCCATGATCAGCGCCGCCTCGCCGTTCGCCGAACCGAGCATTTGCGCGATCGAGTTGCCGTTGCCGTCGAGCCTGGCGCGGCCACCCATAGTGCCGGTATCGGCGGCAGCCAGCTTTGACGCCGGGAACATCTGATCCAGGTGCAGACCTTTCGCAGTGATGTCCGCGCGTGTCGCAATGCGCGGCTTACGCCCGTCCATTTCGATTTTCGACACCAGGTTGCCGCCGGCAATCCCGAAATCCAGCGGCGCGAGTTTGAGCATGCCGTCGTTGACGATGAGACGCGCGTTCATTTTCTCGAGCGGCATTTTCTCGGTGAGTATTTTTTCGCCGCGGAAATGCACATCCACGTCCGCCGCCTTGAGCTTTTCCAGGCTGAACGGCTCGGCCGGCAGCACCCGGTCGCCGGGCGGCGGTATGTTGCTCGGCTGCGTACCGCGGTCAGCGCCTATGAAGCCGCCCAGATCTTTCATGACCAGCTTTTGCGACACCAGAGTAGCGGTTATTTTTTGGGGATGCTTGCCGCGATCGACCGCGAAGTCACCCGCGAGATCGCTTTGCCCTACCGTGCCTTTGATGCGGCGAAATGTCCACACCTCGCCCGCATGGTCCAGGAATCCGGCGAGCTTGTAGGCGGGTGTCGGCGGAATAGGCACGCCTATGATCGGAAAGAGCAGCGCAAGGTCGCTGCCCTCCAGCTTGAAATTCAGTTGCTCCCCCTTCAAGTGCAGAGGATCGAGCAACATGCCATCGATGCTGGCTTTGGTGGTCCCCAGCATCGCGCTCGCCTTGATCGGGTACGGATTATCGGCGCTGCGCAGACTCAGCAACGCGCCGCCTCGCGCGTGGAGCGTAGTCGGCAGGCCCTTGAAGCGGCCTTTTCCCACGACTTCCAGACTGGGCTCCGGATTGTCCTTACCGCCTTCCAGCGTTTTGACGTCAAGTGCGAGCTCGGTGTGGGATTTGGGATCGCGATAGGTCGCGCTGCCGTGATCTATGGTCAGCGCGCCGATGGTCGGAAATTCAACCGGTTTATTTTTTTCCTGCTCGTTAAAGAGCCAGTTCGGCGCGCCGTCCTTACTGATTTCAAGCACGACGTGAGGCTCGGACAACGCCATTTCCGGAAATTCCACGCTGCCGACCAGGAGCTTCACGAGGTCGATCCTGAAATCAAGGCGCCTGATCGTGACCATGCTGGGCGTGCGGCTCCACGCCGCGTTGCCGAGGACAATGTCGTTGGCGACGACGCGCGGCCGCAAAGAAAGATGGACGTTCAGATCGCCGTTGATGGCGAAGCTTCGGCCGGTGGAACTGCCGACCCTGCGCGCAAGCGGGTCGCGCAACCAGTTCCAGTCGAAAAACACCGCAATCAGAACGATCAGCACGACCGGCACGAGGAAAACTCCGGCTATCCATTTGAGCGAACGATGCAGCGTCATGACGGTGGGGGCGGCGATGCGGACAATTTTTCCAAGTTGCTTGGACCAGGGATTGTCCAAAAGTTCCGGCCATTATCCGTTCCCGAATACCATCACTCCGTGCGCGAGCGTACATACGGCAGATAATTTCTCGCGTAGTCTTCAGCCTCACCCAGTGGGCGCAGATGTCCTCTATGGTGCAGAGGCGCTCCCGCGCCGCATTCGGGTGCACTTGATTTTTCTATTTTTTGATATTCACTGAGGAGAATACTATGGAAGGTACGACACGTACGAACACGCCTTTTTCTGCCGGCAATGGCGCGGCAGACGCAACCTTGAACAAAGCTGCGGCCGGCGTGCACGGCGCCGTTAACAAGATGGCCGGCGCGGCCGACGACGCAGTGCGCAATGTCAAACCTGCAATCGACCGCGTTGCGCAAATCGCCCACCAGGCGGTTGACAAGGTCGCCGATGTTGTCGGTCCGACCGCCGATTGGCTGAGCGAACGGGGCAACAGCCTGAAGGCAACCCAGCGCAAAGTCACCGCGGATACGGGTCAGTATGTTTCAGCACACCCGTGGAAGTCCCTCGGTTTCGCGCTTGCCGCGGGCTTTCTCATCAGCCGCTTCATACGCTAACGGCAAACGGCGGGCGTGGCCTGA
>JANNPG010000234.1:0-12442 GCA_031399805.1 Betaproteobacteria bacterium
GGGTGCTTAGCTCAGTTGGTAGAGCGTCGCCCTTACAAGGCGAATGTCGGCGGTTCGAGCCCGTCAGCAACCACCAGGGTCTGTAACAATACGCGAGATACCGGAGTGGTAGTTCAGTTGGTTAGAATGCTGCCCTGTCACGGCAGAGGTCGCGGGTTCGAGTCCCGTCCACTCCGCCATACGTAGAGTCAGTAACACCATGAAACGCACACGTGTTTCATGGTGTTACTGACTCTGCCAAGGCGAACCAGCGTTCGCCTTTTTTTTGGCGCGCATGCGGCGCGCCATAATGCAGTAGCATGCACGCTTAATTTGCCGCGGTGATTTGACACATGTTCGATCTCGTCCATAAACACAAAAGAATTCTCCAGTTCGTGCTGGTGATCATCTTTCTGCCGTTCGCTTTTTTCGGCATCGATTCCTACTTCCAAAGCTCGGATGGCGGCAACCCTGTGGCGACGGTCGGCGGCCAGCCCATCACCCAGCAGGAGTTCGCGCAGGCATTGCAGGAACGCCAGAACTATCTGCAGCGGTTGGTCGGCAACCGCGTCGACCCGGCTTTGCTCGACAGCCCCGAACTGCGCTACTCGGTGCTCGACGGCATCATCCGCCAGAGGCTGCTGGTCAATCAGGCGGTGCGCACCGGCGTGCTGGTATCCGACGACCAACTGCAGCAAGTCATCAGCGAACAGCCGGCGTTCCAGGAGGGCGGCAAATTTTCCCACGCCCGTTACGTCGAGATACTCAAGCGCCAGGGCACGTCGGAAATCGGGTTTGAAAACAGCCTGCGCCGGGATCTCATGCTGCAGCGCCTGAACGGCGCATATCTTGCCACGTCGATCGTTCCGAATTCGGTTGCGCAGCGGTTGCTGCGCATCAATGCCCAGCAGCGTGAAGTAAGCCAGAACACGCTGGAAGCGGAGAGGTTCATTGCGCAAATCAAGATCGAGGACGGCGCCGCGAAGAATTACTACGACGGACACGTGGGAGAATTCCAGGTCGCCGAGCAGGCGCGTATCGAGTACGTCGTGCTGTCGCTCGACGCGATCGCCACGCAGACCGCGGCAAGCGCCGATGAGGTCAGGCAATCCTACGAGCAGAATCTGAAACAGTACGCGAAGGACGACGAACGCCAGGCGAGCCACATCCTGATTACGGTCGACGCCAGGGCCAGCGACGCGGAAAAGCAGGCGGCGCGCGCGAAGGCCGAGCAGTTGGTGAAGCAGGTCAGGCAGAATCCGGCGACCTTCGCCGACGTGGCGAAGAAAAATTCGCAGGACCCGGGGTCCGCGGCGCAAGGCGGCGATCTCGGATTTTTTTCGCGCGGTGCAATGGTCAAGCCGTTCGACGACGCGGTGTTCGGGATGAAAGTGGGCGAGATCGCGGGGCCTGTCGAGTCGCAGTTCGGCTATCACATCATCCGGCTTGCTGCGGCCAAGGGGCGCGGGTTTGACGACGTGAAGAAGCAGGTCGAGCTCGATCTTAAGCGCCAGAAGGCCGGGAAGAAATTCGCCGAACTCGCAGAGCAGTTCAATAACCTGGTGTTCGAGCAGGGCGACAGCCTGAAGCCGGCCGCCGAGACGTTGAAACTGACTGTGCAGACGAGCGGTTGGATCAGCCGCAGTGGGGTCGACAACAAGCTGCTGAACAACCAGAAGCTTTTGCAGACGGTGTTTGCCGAGGACGCGGTCAGGAACAAGCGCAATACGGAGGTTGTCGACGTCGGCGACAATTCGCTGGTCTCCGCGCGCGTGGTTGAATTCAAGCCGGCCACGACACGCCCGTTCGACGAAGTCCGCGCGGAAGTCGTAAAACGACTGACTCAGCAACAGGCGGCCCAGCTGGCCGCCAGGCAGGGACGCGAATTACTCGCCAAATTGAAGCAGGGCGGGAGCGCCGATCTGACCTGGGGCGCAGCCAAACTCGTCTCCCGCGAAAATGCCCAGGGTTATGCCGGCGCGGCGCTCGTGGAGATTTTCAGGGCCGATAGCAGCAAGTTGCCGGCTTACGTCGGCGTCGAAAATGCGCAGGGCGGGTTTATGCTCGTGAAAATCACGCGCGTGGTTGACGCCGAGACGGCCGACCCTGCCAAGCGCAAGTCGGCAACGGAGGAGTTGCGCCAGGTGGTCGGCCAGGAAGAACTCAACGCCTTTGTCGGCAGCCTCAAACTCAAGGCCGACGTCAAGGTGGTGCAGAACAGAATGGAGAAAAAGCAGCCGTAGATCAGCAGTGAGGATCGAGGATGGGGTGAAAACCGCACACGCCGGATTCCCGCGCTTATCGATCCCGCGTTTCAGTCGGGGTGGCCCAGCGCGGTGGTATTGAAGCCGCCGTCAACATACACGATCTCGCCGGTAATGCCGCCTGCGAGGTCCGACAGCAGGAACGCGGCGGCGTTACCCACTTCCTCGATAGTCGTGTTGCGGCGGAGCGGCGCGTGCTTTGCATGGTGGCCCAGAAGTTTCGAGAAGTCCGCAATGCCCGCTGCGGCGAGAGTCTTGATGGGGCCGGCCGAGACAGCGTTGACGCGGATACCCTTGGGGCCCAGGCTTTGCGCCATGTAGCGCACGTTTGCCTCCAGGCTGGCCTTGGCGAGCCCCATCACGTTGTAGTGGGGCACCGAGCGCACGGCGCCGAGGTAGCTCATCGTCAGGATAGCGCCGTTGCGTCCCTTCATCATGCCTAGCCCCGCTTTCGCCAGCGCCGCCAGGCTGTACGAGCTGACGTCATGGGCGATGCGGAAGCCCTCGCGCGTCACGCTGTCAAGATAATCATTGTCCAGCTGGTCCCTGGGTGCGAACGCAATGGAGTGCACGATGCCGTCCAGACCGTCCCAATGCTCCCCGAGGCTCGCGAACAGCTGGTCAATTTCGCGGTCCGACGCGACGTCGCAGGGAAAGACAAGTTCGGTGTCGAACTCCTTCGCCAGCTTGATTACGCGGTCTTTGACGCTCTCGCTCTGATAGGTAAAAGCGAGCGCGCCGCCTTCCCGCCTGACGGCCGCGGCGATGCCGTAGGCAATCGAGCGGCTGCTCAAAAGGCCGGTAACCAGGATTTTCTTGCCCTGGAGGAATGCCATCGGAATTTTCCTGTAGAAAGGTCGGCGCGATTATAGCCGAATTGTCGCGCGCGGATGCGTCAGACCGCCGCCGCGGCGAGCAACTCGCGCGTGTACGGATGCGCGGGCGCGTTGAGGACGGTCTCGGTCTCTCCGCTTTCGACAATGCGCCCGTCTTTCATCACGAGAACGCGGTGCGCGACGGCGCGAATCACCGCCAGATCGTGACTGATAAACAGATAGCTCATACCGAGACGCTGCTGCAGGATGGCGAGCAGTTTGAGCACCTGCCGCTGCACTGAGGCATCAAGCGCGCTGGTCGGTTCGTCGAGCAGCAACAGCGCCGGCTTGAGCACCACCACGCGCGCAATGGCGATGCGCTGGCGCTGGCCGCCGGAGAACTCGTGCGGATAGCGGCCCAGCATGTTTTCTTCGAGGCCGACTTCCTCGAGGGCGGAAACGATTTGGCGGCGGCGCTCGGCGGCGCCCCATTGCGGAAAGTGCAGCGCGACGCCCTCGCCGACGATTTGATCGACCGTGCGGCGCGGCGACAGGGAGGAGTAAGGGTCCTGGAAAACGACCTGCATGCGCTTGCGCAGGGGGCGCAGAGCGCCCTGCGACAGCCCGTCGAGCCGCTGGCCGTCGAATTGGATCGCGCCGGCGCTATTTTGCAATCTCAGCAACGACAAACCGAGGGTGGTCTTGCCGGATCCGGATTCACCGACGATGCCGACCGTTTCGCCGCGTCTCAATTGCAGATCGGCGTCGCGCACGGCGTAGAAGTCGTCGTGTCTGAACCAGCCGCGTTTGATCGGAAAGGTGCAGACCAGTTTTTCCGCTGTCAGCAATGGCGCGGATTCCCCGGTCACCGCTTCCACCATGCGCTCGGGCCGGCTCGCCAGCAGATGACGCGTATAGTCGTGGCGCGGGGCCGCGAAGATGGTCGCGGTCGCGGCTGTTTCCACCAATTTGCCGGCGTGCATCACGCCGACCCTCGCGGCGAACCGGCGCACCAGGTTCAGATCATGCGTGATGAGCAGAACTGCCATGCCGAACTCACGCTGCAATTCGTCCAGTAGCGCCAGGATCTGGGCCTGCACCGTAACATCAAGGGCTGTCGTCGGCTCGTCGGCAATCAGCAGTTTGGGACGGCAGGCGAGCGCCATCGCGATCATCGCGCGCTGGCGTTGGCCGCCGGACAGCTGGTGCGGGTAGCTGTGTGAGCGCCGCGCCGGCTCCGTAACGCCCGTGCGGCGGAGCAGTTCCACCGCGCGCGCCGCCGCCGCGCCGTGGGCGACGCCCTCGTGCAGTTCGATGGTCTCCGCGATCTGGTTGCCGACGGTGTACAGCGGGTTCAGGGCCGTCATCGGCTCCTGAAAAATCATTGCAACGTCGCTGCCACGCACCTTGCGCATCGCGGCTTCGTCAAGCGCGAGCAGGTTGTCGCCGTCTGCGGTAGCGCGCTCGCGTGCATGCCAGCGAATTTCGCCCGCGTAGTCCGCATTCTGGTTGAGTTGCAATATCGACAAGGCCGTCACGCTTTTGCCCGATCCGGACTCGCCGACCAGTGCGAATTTTTCGCCGGCCGCGATATCGAACGAAATGCCGTCGACCACGCGCGACGGGCCGAAGTTGACGCACAGACCGCGAATCGACAGTAATGGCGCGGTGCTCATCGCTCAGCCTTTGCGGGTGTCCAGCGCGGCACGCAGGCCTTCGCCGATAAAGATCAACAGCATCAGGGTGCCAACCAGCACCGAGAAGGTGGTGAGCGATATCCACCACGCGTCGAGATTGTTCTTGCCCTGCGCCAGCAGCTCGCCCAGGCTCGGCGTGCTCGGCGGAACGCCCAGACCGAGGAAGTCGAGGCTCGTGAGTGCGAGGATCGCGCCGCTCATGCGGAACGGCAGGAACGCGATCACCGGCGTCAAGCTGTTGGGCAGCAGATGACGCCACATGATTTGCGCGCCGTTGAGTCCAAGCGCGCGCGACGCCATCACATATTCGAGATTGCGGTTGCGCAGAAATTCGGCACGCACGTAGTCGGACAACCCCATCCAGCCGAAGAGAGACAGCAGTATGAGCAGGAGCAGCATGCTGGGTTCGAACAGGGAAGCGAAAATCAGCAGCAGGTAGAGCTCCGGCATCGAGCCCCATATTTCTATGAAGCGCTGGAATCCGAGATCGATGCGGCCGCCGAAATAACCCTGGATCGCGCCGGTCAGGATGCCGATGAGCATGCCGATCGCCGTCAATGCGAGCCCGAACAGCACCGACAGGCGAAAACCGTAGATCAACCGCGCTAGCACGTCGCGTCCACGGTCGTCGGTGCCGAGCCAGTTTTCCGCCGACGGTGCAGCCGGGTTGGGGCTGGGCGAGAAGTAGTTGAGCGTGTCAAACCGGTAACGGTTCGGCGGGTAAACCACCCAGTTGCGGCCGGCCGCGAGCTTCATCGCGATAAACGGGTCGAGGTAGTCGGTCGGCGTCACAAAATCGCCGCCAAAAGTGTTTTCCGGATAAGTCTTGACGAGGGGAAAGTAGAGCTGGCCCTCGTAGTACGCGACGAGCGGCTTATCATTGGACAGAAATTCCGCGCCCAGGCTCAGTGCGAAGAGGATGGCGAGCAGCCACAGGCTGAAAAAGCCGCGGCGGTCGGCCCTGAATCGCAGCCATGCGCGGCGGCCCGGCGACAGCGAGCGAACCGTGGCCAGCGTCTGGGCCGCAGTCGGCTGCGCCGCACCGCTCATTTGCCCGCCTCGTTGAATTGCACGCGCGGATCGACCAGCACGTAACACAGATCGGTAACGAGCTTGGTCACAAGGCCGATCAGTGTGAAGAGGTACAGCGTGCCCATGACCACGGGGTAGTCGCGCTTGATGACCGACTCGTACGACAGGAGGCCGAGACCGTCGAGCGAAAAGAGCGTTTCGATCAACAGGCTGCCGGTGAAAAATGCGCCGATGAACGCCGACGGGAAACCGGTGACGAGCGGGATCATGGCGTTGCGAAAAATGTGCTTGTAGAGCACGGCGCGCTCCGACAAACCCTTGGCGCGCGCGGTCAGCACGTACTGTTTGCGGATCTCTTCGAGAAAAGTGTTTTTTGTCAGCATGGTCGTGACCGCGAAGCTGCCGATCACCGATGCGGCGACCGGCAGGGTGATATGCCACAGATAGTCGAGCGCCTTGCCAGCGAGACTCAGTTGGTCCCAGTTGTCGGAGGTCAGGCCGCGCAACGGGAACAACTGCAGGAAGGTGCCGCCGCCAAACAGCACCAGTAGTGCCACGCCGAGCACAAACCCGGGAATTGCATAGCCGACGAGTATGGCGGTACTCGTCACGAGATCGAACTTCGAGCCGTGGCGCACCGCCTTGCTGATTCCGAGCGGAATAGAGATCAGGTAGGTTAAAAAGAAAGTCCACAAGCCGAGACTGATCGAAACCGGCAGCTTGGACTTGATGAGCGTCCACACGTCCTGATGCTGGAAGTAGCTGGTGCCCAGATCGAAGCGCGCGAAGCGGCCGAGCATGTCGATGAAACGTTCGTGAGCCGGCTTGTCGAAACCGTAGAGCGCCTTGATCTCTTCGAGTTTTTCCGGATCGACGCCACGATTGCCGCGGTAGATATTGCTGGTCGCCGCGGCGACTTCTTCGCCGCCCTGGTCACCTTTGAGCAGTTGCAGCATTTGATCGACGGGGCCGCCCGGCACGAACTGGATGACCGCGAAGGTCAGCAGCAGTATCCCGAACAAGGTCGGGATCATCAGCAGCAGCCGCTTGAAAATATAGGTCCACATGATCTTCTACCTTGCGGCGGGTTTGATCCACCATGTCTTGAGCATCCAGTCGTCCGCCTGATAATACAGCGGTTGCTCGCGCGGGATGCCGAAGCGGTCTTTGTAGGCGACGCGATGCGCGGTGTTATGCCAGTGCGGGATCACGTAATAGCCGGCGAACAGGGCGCGGTCGAGCGCGCGGCAGGCGGTCACCAGTTCGTCGCGGCTCTCGGCGGTGAGTGCGGCCTGGACCAGGCGGTCGATGCCGGGATTTTTCAGCCCGATCAGATTGTGCGAGCCTTTCTCGTCGGCGTTCTCGCTCGCGAAGCGCAGATACAATTCATTGCCGGGACTCTGGCTGGACAAAAACCAGTGCACCATGATATCGAAGTCAAAGTCGTCGATGCGTTTGGAATATAGCGCGGGGTCCAGTACCCGGTATTTGACCTCGATGCCGAGTTTCTCCAGGCTGCGCGCAAACGGCGCCACCACGCGCTCCCAGCTGCGGCGGTTGATCAGTAATTCGAATTCGAACCGTTCGCCCCGCGCATTGCGCAGCGCACCGTCGCGGTAGTTCCAGCCCGCTTCGCGCAGGAGGTCGCGCGCCTGCCGCAGGTTTTCGCGTAGCGAGTGCGGAGGCATTGTCGTGGGCGGCGGTTCGATCGCGGCAAACGCCGCGGGTTCCAGATACTTGCGGACCGGTTCGAGCAGTTTCAATTCGGCGGGGGACGGGGCGCCGAGTGCGGCCATGTCGCTGTTGGTGAAAAAACTGTAGGTGCGCTTGTACTGGTTGTAGAAGATCTGGCGATTCATCCACTCGAAATCCATGGCAAGGGCGAGCGCCTTGCGCACGCGTACATCCTGAAAGAGCGGCCGGCGCAGATTGAGCACATAGCTCTGCATGCCCTGCGGATTGCGGTGGGTCAGTTCGCGCTTGATGATTTCGCCGCGCGTGAACTTGGGGCCGGAGTAGCCGCGCGCCCAGTTCTTGGCGACGTTTTCATGGTTGAAATCGAATTCGCCCGCCTTGAATGCTTCCAGCCGCACGAGTTCGTCCTTGTAGTAACGGAACAACACGCGGTCGAAATTGAACATGCCGCGGCGAGTCGGCAGCGCCGCGCCCCAGTAGGCGGGGTCGCGGCGGTAGACGATATTCTTGCCGAGGTCCATGCGGTCAATCACGTACGGGCCGCTGGCAATCGGCGGCTGAAGCGTAATTTGCTCGAAGGGCTTGCCGTCGCCCCATTTGCGCGAAAAAACCGGCAGCTGCCCGACGATCATGTGCAGGTCGCGATTGCGGCGCTTGAATTCAAAACGCAACGTGCGCGGATCGACGACCACGATGGCCTTCACATCCGCCAGCATCGCCCGGTAGACCGGACTCGCAGCCTTGCTGATCAGCATATCGTACGAATGCTTGACGTCGGCAGCGGTGACCGGGTCGCCATTGGAGAAGCGCGCCTTGGCGTTGAGACGGAACGTGATCGACAGGCGGTCGGGTGCCAAACGGATGTCGTCGGCCAGCAGTCCGTAAATGCTCAGCGGTTCGTCCTCGCTTTGCACGACGAGCGTTTCGAACACGAGATCGGTGAGCCCGGCGGCTGCCGTGCCTTTGAGCGTGAAGGGATTGAGCTTGTCGAACGAACCCATGCTCGACAGGTTGAGGTCGCCGCCTTTAGGCGCGTCGGGATTCGCATAGTCGAAGTGGGTAAATTCCGGCGGATACTTCGGGGCGGCGCCCAGCGCGAGTCCGTGCTCGGCGGTGGCGGGGCCGCAGCACGCGAGAGCGGCGGCGCATACCGCCAGCGCGTGCATCAGTACGCGGATTAATTGACCGGACATCGCCGCGAGTTTAGCGAAAGCGCCGCGTCGCGTCACTCCGGCAGTCGCGTGCGGCTGCGCGGCAATCAGCGTGTTTTCTGCTGGGCCAGCACGATTTTCTTCGTGCCGTTGTTGGCGGCAGTCTTCTTGGCTGGGGCGGGTTTCCTGTCCGTATTGTGCGCGACTTTCGCCGTGCGGCCTTTGCGCGATGCGTGTTTCGCGGATTTCTTCGGTGCCTTGGCGACCGTCACTTTTGGCGCCGGCATATCGGGCAGATACGGCGTCGCGCTGGCGCCGGACGGCACGAGAAGGGTGGCGCCGGTACCGACGCCGCTCCTCACGGCTATGCCGTTGACGTGCTTCAACTGCGCCACGCCGATGCCGTAACGCGCCGCGACGCGGTCGACGGTTTCCCCGGCCTTCAGCTTGTACGCCTGCCACGATACCAGCGGCTCGTCATGAGATTCGAGCTTGGAGAGAAATGTGCCCGCCTTGTCGGTGGGAAGCAACAGCGTGCGCACGCCATCCGCCTTGATCACCGGGCGGCTATTGCCTGGATTGAGCGACAGGAACTCTTCGACCGGCATATCGGCGAGCCTGGCCGCGATTTTTACGTCGATGTGCCTGGTGGTGGTGACGGCCACGAAGTACGGCTGGTTCGCCACCTCGGCGAGATCGATGCCGAATTGCGCGGGATTGGCGATGATGTTTTTCACCGCCTGCAGCTTGGGTATGTAGTAGCGCGTCTCGGCCGGCATATTGAGACTGGCGTAGTCGGTGGCGAGGCCTTTGGCCATGTTCTTCGCGATCGCGCGCGACACCGCGCCTTCACCCCAGTTGTAGGAGGCGAGTGCCAGGTCCCAACTGCCGAACATTTCATACAGCTTTTCGAGATAGTCGAGCGCGGCATTGGTTGCGGCCATTACGTCGCGCCGGCCGTCGTACCAGAAATTCTGTTGCAGGCCGTAGTGCTTGCCGGTCGAGGGAATGAATTGCCAGATGCCCGAGGCGTGCGCGCGTGAATACGCGACCGGGTTGTAGGCGCTCTCGATGATGGGCAGGAGCGCGATCTCGCTTGGCATGCCGCGTTTTTCGACCTGTTCGACGATGTAGTAGAGGTAGCGGCTGCTGCGCGCGACCGTGCGCGCGATGTAATCCGGGCGTTTCGAGTACCATTCCTCCTGCTCGGTTACGAGCGGGCTCGTCATGTCGGGCAAACCGAAGCCGCGGCGGATGCGCTGCCACAGGCTCGTCGGCGTGCGCGTAAGATCCATCAGCATCGGCACCTGCGATGCCGGGGCGGCGCTCGCGGCGGACGTTGCAGCGAACGGCGGATCGTCGGCGCGCGGGCTCGGCTCGACGCCGGTCTGCGGTTCGGCGAGCGGCGAGTCCGCAGCGGTCTCGACGGCCGCTTTCTGTACTATGACCTGCCCGCCGGCGGCGGCATCGGCGGCCATCAACACCGGGGATTGAACGAGGACGAGGAGACCGGCCGCGATCAGGACGACTCTGACTTGTGGCTGCATCAGGTGCCAGTCTGGTCTTGTTTGAACGCGGCTATGTTACCCAACCCGCGTTCGGCCAGTCAAGGTAAATTCCCGGCAAAAATCAACGCTAAACGCCTGATTCAGGGCTAAAAATTATTTTTCCATTCGCGCAGCGCGCCCAGCACGCTCACGGCGTCCTTGAGGGGCCTGCCCGCGTGTTTGCTCGCCGCGGCGATGATTTCCGGCTGGTCGCAGCGCAAGAACGGATTCGCCAGCATTTCCTGCGCCAGTGTGGAGGGCAGAGTCGGCTCGTCTTTGACGCGCTGCGCGCCGGCTGCTTGTTCCCATTTGGCGAGTTCGGCGTTGCCCGCTTCGACGGCTTGGCCGAACTTGATATTCGACAGCGTGTATTCGTGGCCGCAGTAGACGCGTGTTGCAGCGGGAAGCTGCGCAAGCTTGGCGAGCGAGGCGTGCATTTGCGCGGGCGTGCCCTCGAACAAGCGGCCGCAGCCGCACGCGAACAGCGTGTCTCCGCAATACAGCATGCCGCCGCCGTAGAACGCGATGTGGCTCCGGGTGTGCCCGGGAATCTCGAACACCTCGAATTCGACGCCGAATTCCTCGAGCGTAAAGCGGTCGCCTTCGCGCACGCGGCGGCTGACGGTCGGTATGCGGTCGTCGTAAGGACCGTACACGGGCACCTTGCAGTGCTCAAGCAGTTCCGCATTGCCGCCGACGTGATCGGCGTGATGATGGGTATTGAGGATGGCGGTGAGTTGCAGATTCTGCGCGCGCAGGTAGGCGAGCACGGGTTTGGCATCGCCGGGATCCACCACCGCCGCGTGACTGCCGCGGCGCAGGGTCCATACATAATTGTCCTGAAACGCGCGAACCGGATAAACGCTGATGTCGCTCATGTGAAATCTCTTCGCGGTTGATGCACAGCCCGTATCTTTGTTTTAAACTGCCCGCATGTCAACGTTGATCGATCCGCAATCACCGGCCGCCTGGCTGGCGACGCCGCTCGGGCGGTATATGCTCGATTGCGAGATGAAATACGTCGACGAAACGGTCGCCGACGTGTTCGGCTACAACGCGCTGCAACTGGGGCTGCCCGAACACGATTTTCTGCGCGCGAGCCGCATTCCGTTCAAATGCCGCGTGGCGACGGCGGGGCCGGTCGGATTGCGCGCGCGGTTTCGCGAGCTGCCGATCGCGAGCCACAGCATCGATCTCCTGCTGCTTCCGCACGTGCTTGAATTCAGCGTCAACCCGCACCAGATACTGCGCGAAGTCCAGCGCGTGCTGATGCCCGAGGGCCACGCGGTGATCGCCTGCTTCAATCCGAGGAGCCTGTGGGGGTTGAGGCGCGTATTCAATCGCGCCGTCGGCGTTTATCCATGGGACGGGCGCTTCATCACTTTGCCGCGATTGAAGGACTGGCTCGCGCTGCTCGAACTCGAGATCACCGCCGGACGCATGGGTTGTTACGTGCCGCCGTTCGCGCAGGACAAGTGGCTGCAGCGTTTCCGTTTCATGGAGGCCGCCGGCGACCGCTGGTGGCCGATCGCGGGCGGGGTTTATTTTCTGCACGTCGTGAAACGCGTGTGCGGCATGCGCGTCATCACGCCGAAGTGGCGCGAGGAGGCCGCGCGCCGGCCGGACCTGTCGGTGGTGCCGAAGACCCAGGATAACGATCGCGCGGCCGCCGCGCGCGACACGGTCGGCATGCGATGACCGGCGAGGTCGATGTCTATACCGACGGCGCGTGCAAAGGCAATCCCGGCATAGGCGGCTGGGGCGTGCTGCTTCAGTACGGCAACCACACGCGCGAACTGTGCGGCGGTGAAGCGCATACCACCAATAACCGCATGGAGCTCACGGCAGTGATCCGCGCGCTCGAAGCATTGAACCGCAAGTGCCACATCAGGCTGCACACCGATTCGAAATACGTGCAGCAGGGCATTACCGAATGGATCCATGCGTGGAAGAAACGCGGCTGGAAGACCACCGACCGCAAGCCGGTCAAGAACGAAGATCTCTGGCGCCAGCTCGATGACTTGGCGCGCGAACACGATATCGAATGGCTGTGGGTCAAAGGTCACGCCGGGCACGACGGCAACGAGCGCGCGGATGAGCTGGCGAACGAGGGCTGCGCCTCAGTCGGCCAGGAGGCGAGAGGCGAGAGGCGTGAGGCGTAAGGCGTAAGATGCTCCACCAAAGCGGTTTCTCCTCACGCCTCACCGGAGCAGTCATGCGCCAGATAATTCTCGACACCGAAACCACCGGCCTCGATCCCAA
>JANNPG010000235.1:0-3585 GCA_031399805.1 Betaproteobacteria bacterium
CGAGCCGGATCGTCGGCGGCGTTGCGCAACCGCTATGGGCTCGAGGATCAGGCCGTCCGGAACAGAGACAGCGGCTGCGCCGGGGAGCGCGGCGGCGCGCGCGCAGGCAAGCCCAGGTGCGTGAGGATCCTGCGAGCACGCCGTGAAAACGGATCAGGTGTGAGGCGCGGACGCGGCACCAGCGCGGCCAGGCGCTGCATGAATTCCAGCGGCGACATCTTGATGTGTGTGGTGCTCGCAGGGCGCGTGATGTAGCGGCATAACCGTTCGAGTTCCTTGCGCTGATGCGTACCACAGCGCACCCCGGCATGCAGGCTGAAGCCATGCGCATCGGCGCACAGGGACGTCGTGGTTTTCTCGTCCCGGCCGGCCACGGTTCGCAGGCTCAGCACCTTCTGTCCGGCGCGCGGCCCCAGCGCGATGCGATAGGTGCACGAGGCCGCCTGCAAGGGCGTGAGCTACATAGCCGACATTGATGCGGACGATCCGTTGGCGTCATTGCAAGCGGCCTCGTGCGCCTATCGCATCGCGCTGGGGCCGCGCGCCGGACAGAAGGTGCTAAACCTGCGCACCGTGGCCGGCCGCGGCGAGAAACCCCCCGCGGCCCTGTGCGCCGATGCGCACGGCTTCAGCCTGCATGCGGGGGTGCGCTGTGGCACCCATCAGCGCAAGCAGCTCGAACGGCTGTGCCGCTACATCACCCGCCCGGCGATCGCCAACGAACGGCTTATGCGCGATGGCGCTGGTGATGTCGTGCTGCAACTCAAGAGCGCCTGGCGCGACGGCACCACGCACATCAAGATGTCGCCGCTGGAATTCATGCAGCGCCTGGCAGCGCTGGTGCCGCGACCGCGCCTGCATCTGATCCGTTTTCACGGTGTGCTGGCGCCCAACGCCGGGCTGCGCGCCGCGATTGTGCCGCGCACACCGGAGAAACCCGGCGACGATGCGGCTCGCCACGCGCATGAAGCACCGGCGCGCATGGGCTGGGCGCGCCTGCTCAAGCGCGTGTTCGGCGTCGACCTCGAACACTGCCCGCGGTGTGGCGGCGACTTCAAGATTATTGCCGCCATCGAGGAGCCTGCGGTGATTGTCAGGATACTCACGCATCTGGGTTTGCCTGCCCGCGCACCACCGCGCTCACCGGCGCGGTCGCTGCCTCTCTTCCAGGCGGCCTGATCCGCAAATCAAGAGCGGTTCTGCAACGGGGCTGACGAACCCGCGCGGCCTGCGCTCGCGCGAAGCGGGTCGATGGCGTCGAGTAGGGCTGTTTGCAGACGATGCGGAAGCCGAAAAATGCCGCCGCGAGCAAAGATTTCACGAAACACCCGCACGATTGACCGCTCGATGGTGCGGGGATAGAGTTCATGTCAGGGAAAAATGGGGTTTAAATTTCCTATTCGAGCAGGGCCACCGACTCGAAGTCGTCGACGCCTTTGAACGGCATGCGGGCGCCGTACAGCGCGGGGTTCATGACATGCGTGCTCATGGAGCCCACGAGGACGGTATAGCCGTCGGGCTGCGCCTTGGCGACGAGGTCGGAACCGATGTTGCCGCTGGCGCCCGGGCGATTGTCCACCACCACGGGTTGCCTGAAGGTTTCCGCGTAGCGCCCGGCGACGATGCGCGCGAGCACGTCGGTTGAGCCGCCCGGCGCCCAAGGCACGATCAGGCGCACCGGCTTGGCGGGATAAGTCGCGGCGGGCTGGTCCGCAGCGGAAGCGAACGCGGGCAGTACGCCCAGGCCGGCGATCGCCAAGCGCAGGGCGGCGTTCATTCGCCGTGCTCGCTTTTGGGGGCGTTCTCTGGCCACCACTGGCCGCGCCGCATACGGGTGATTTTCACCGTCCTGAATAGCCCGGCCTTGCGGAAAGGCTCGTTCTGCGAAAAGGCCTCCGCCGCGGCGAGATTCGGCACGTTGAGCAGCAGGACGCTGCCCGTGCGCGTGACGTTGTCCTCGAGGAGAGTGCCGCCGCCCAGCACGAGGATGTCCTTGTGCTGTTCCAGATAGGCGAGGTGCGTGTCGCGGACCTTCGCGCGGATCGCGGCGGTCTTCGCGGGGTCGTCTTCCTGCCAGATGATGTAGAGCACTGCGTTCTCCGTTGTTGAAGCCTGAAGCGAATCTTGCCGCCAAGGCGCCAAGGATGCCACGTAAATCAAATGCCATTCGCCGCAGAGGCGCGGAGCACGCAGAGAAACCCTGAAATTGCGTGTAAATGCGGGGTTCTATCGCGTTTGGTGGCGTGTCTTGTATGCTGAAGGCATTGAGAAAGACGAGAATATCATCAGCGTGTAACTCACAGCCGAATAATGAGGCCGTTATGAACGAATTTGAAATTTCCGCCAATAAATATTTGCGCAAAAATGTTCGAGCTTTCTATTGCGTACCTTATGTAAGGATGGGAAACCCAGGAAACCCTGACTATCTCAATACGCTTAAAAACACCTTTAAAGACCGTCCAGCAAGCGAACTACGTTCTGCCGCGCAACAACTGAAAAGCGTGTTGCTGGCAGATTTTCCTCTGATTTTGCAGTCGTTGAAATTAAAAACCATAACTGTGTGCGTGGTTCCTAGGGCAAAAGCAGAAGAGTCTTACCATGCGAATCAGTTGCTATTTAAGTCAACTGTATGCACGGTGGTTGGGCAACTAAATGGTTTTGAAGACGGTACAATCCATATGTGCCGACATTCCAACACTCGAACTACACACCTTAGGAAGCCGATCAAAAACTACGACAATGATGGGCCTGAACCATACCCCGGGATTACAACCCAGACTTGCGATATATCAGTCAACGTTCAGGGCAGGGACATTTTGCTTGTCGACGACATATATACGCCGGCGGTAAATATTGACGAGGATGCCATCCAGGCCTTGATCAATGCGGGTGCGCACTCTGTTGCTTTTTATGCTGTTGGAAAAACAGGATAGGAGGAATTGAGCGTGAAGATTTCAGACAACGCATTGAACGTTTTGACCGCAAAAACTTACAGAGGGATTGGCAGGGCATGGATTGTCAAGCGGCTTCGTGGTGGTGAAACGGCAAATACCGTTGTGGCCCTATTGAACGAGGATGCAAAAGAAGATCGCCAGATAACTCTTGAGGACTTCGAAATTGCTAGAGAAAAAATTAGGAAATACATTTGTAAGTTTGAAGGATTCGTAGATGGCGTCGCCGCCATTGGAGATCTGGATTTCCCCTCGTACCGAGGGAATGTCAAAAATAGCGAACAGCCGGTTGTTCTCTTTTATCGCGGCGAGTTAAGTCTGTTGAGCGACACGAACAAGAAAGTCGCAGTTATTGGCCTGCTCAATCCGGATAAGGATACGGAGATGATTGAATGCGAGGTTGTTTCGAGTCTGGTTTACAAAGGAGCGACAATAGTGAGTGGATTGGCTCTGGGCTGCGATTCAATAGCGCATAGACAGGCACTCCGGTGCAATGGAAAGACGGTTGCTATACTTCCCAGTCCGCTCAACGAGATTTTGCCTGCAGCAAACAAGGAGTTGGCGAACGAAATTATCAGGAACCACGGCCTGTTAATAAGCGAGTATTTTGAAACGGCGAAGTCCAAAATGGAAT
>JANNPG010000520.1:0-1912 GCA_031399805.1 Betaproteobacteria bacterium
GCGCAGTGATAAAGGCAAAGATTGAGACTGCTCTCTAGTTGCGCTTCGCAATGTGCCGATTGCTGTGCGACCGCCACCGCGGGCGCCGACAGCGGGTGCAGACACGCGTTGGCGGCCATGGCTGTTTGTGCAAAGAGCGCGCCGAGCAGCACGAAAAAAGCCCCGTTCCGGAGCAGGCGTCGAGAGAGCATGGGCGCATAGTATGCCATCCGCCGGCGCTGTTCAATTGACCTGAATCAATAGCCGGGCCGCCCGCGGGGCGCCGCCGCGAGCCGGATTACACTTTCCTCGGCGCGGTTTCTCGCATAACATGTAATTGAATAACAAGCGTATCGGCTTATTTTAATGGCACTTTCCGTCTCCCCTGATTTCGTCAAATGGTTCCGCCTCGCGGCGCCGTATATCCACGCCTTCGGCGGCCGCACTTTCGTCATCGCGTTCGGCGGCGAGGTGGTCGCGGACGGCCGGTTTCTGGCGCTCATACACGACTTGAACCTCCTGGCGAGTCTGGGCGTGCGGCTGGTGCTGGTGCACGGCGCGCGGCCGCAGATTGAAGCCCGCTTAAAGCAACTCAAGCACCGCGCGCGCTACGTGCGGGGACTGCGCATCACCGACGATATAGCGTTGTCGTGCGCGAAAGAAGCGAGCGGCCGCATGCGCGTGGAGATCGAAGCGCTGTTGTCGATGGGGTTGCCGAACTCGCCGATGGCGGGTTCCGACATTCGCGTCGCGAGCGGCAACTTTGTAACCGCCAAGCCGATCGGGATTGTGGAGGGTGTGGATCTCGTGCATACCGGCGAAGTGCGCAAGATCGACGTGGTCGGCATTTGCGACCGCCTCGATCATAACGAACTGGTCTTGTTGTCGCCGCTCGGTTACTCGCCGACGGGCGAAATCTTCAATCTCGCGCTCGAAGACGTGGCGGCTATGGCCGCCGTCGCGCTCAATGCGGAGAAGCTCATATTCCTGATGGATACGCCGGGTGTCGTCACCGGCAAGCGCGCTGAACTGAAGCACGAATTGACCTGCAGCCAGGCCGATAAACTGCTCGCGCGCGCCGGCGTGCTCGCTGGTGACGTGACACTTTATCTGCCGCGCGCGGTGGCCGCATGCCGCGCGGGGGTCAAGCGCGCGCACCTGATTTCGCGCCGCGCCGACGGCGCGCTCTTGCTCGAGTTGTTCACCCATCGCGGCGTCGGCACCATGCTGACACAGGACCCGCTCGAAAAACTGCGCCCGGCGCGCATCGAGGACATCGGCGGCATCCTGGGATTGCTTGAGCCGCTCGAGGCCGATGGCACGCTGGTCAAGCGCGGCCGCGATCTCCTGGAGATGGAGCTCGACCGCTTCTTCGTGCTTGAGCACGACCGCGTGATCGTCGGGTGCGCCGCGCTCTACCAGTACGAAGAAGGCATGGCGGAACTCGCCGCCCTCGCGGTGCAGCCGGATCACCGGCGCGCGGGCGCCGGCGAGCGCCTGCTGCAGGCGATTGAGGCGCGCGCGAAGCAGCGCAAAGTGAAGCGGCTCTTCGTGCTGACGACGCGCACCGCGCACTGGTTCATCGAGCGCGGGTTCAACGCGGCGCCGGTGGCGGAGCTGCCGCGCCGCAAGCAGGATCTCTACAATTACCAGCGCCGCTCGCAGGTGCTGGTCAAGCGGCTGTAGCGGGTAACCGCCGGCAGAACGCTCTTTCGGGAGTAATGCTCATGGCAAGAATGGTGAAATGCGTCAAGCTCGGCCGCGAGGCCGAAGGGCTCGATTTTCCGCCTTACCCCGGCGAGTTCGGCAAGAAGGTGTTTGAGAATGTTTCGAAAGAAGCGTGGAAGCAGTGGCTCGAACAGCAGAAAATGCTGGTCAACGAGAATCGCCTCAATCTGGCCGATAAAAAAGCGCGCGATTATCTGGTCCAGCA
>JANNPG010000547.1:0-6768 GCA_031399805.1 Betaproteobacteria bacterium
GCAGTGATGTGACACAGGTGCCCGCAGTTTCGGTCGAGTAGTAGATGAAGAACGGGATCGTGTTGACGCCGTGCGTGGCGTACGCGGTGCCGGCGGCGATGAACGACGACATCGATCCGGCCTCGGTAATCCCCTCTTCGAGAATCTGGCCGTCCTGCGCTTCCTTGTAATAGAGCAGCGTGTCCATGTCGACCGGCTCGTACTTCTGGCCGACGTGCGAGTAGATGCCGACCGCGCGGAAGAGCGACTCCATGCCGAACGTGCGCGCCTCGTCCGGCACGATCGGAACGACCAGCTCGCCGATTTCCTTGTCGCGCAGCAGCTTGGACAGCAGCCGCACGAACACCATCGTCGTCGAGGCCTTCCGCCCTTCCGTGCCTTTGTAGAACTCGTCGAACAGTTCCTGCGACGGCGTCTCGAGCGGCTTGGCCTCTTCCTTGCGGACCGGAACGAACCCGCCGAGCGCCTTCCGCCGCTCCCGCAGATACTGCAGCTCGATGCTGTCTTCCGGCGGACGATAGAACGGCGCCTCGGCAATTTCATCGTCCGAGACGGGAATGCCGAAGCGCGTGCGGAACAGGCGGAGGTCCGACTCGTTCATCTTCTTCTGCTGGTGAGTGATGTTCTTCCCCTCACCGGCTTCGCCCAGGCCGTAGCCCTTGATGGTGCGCGCGAGGATGACGGTGGGCTGGCCCTTGTGCTCGACCGCGGATTTGTAGGCGTTGAAGACCTTGACGGGATCGTGGCCGCCGAGGCGGAGGCGCTTGAGCTGATCGTCGGACAGGTGCTTGACCATGTCGAGCAGCCGGGGATCGGTTCCGAAGAAATGCTCGCGGAAATACGCGCCCGACTCGACCGCGTATTTCTGGTATTGCCCGTCGACGATTTCCCCCATCCGGGCCGCGAGCAGGCCTTCCTTGTCGGCCGCGAGCAGCGGATCCCAGTCGGCGCCCCACATCACCTTGATGACGTTCCAGCCGGCGCCACGGAAGCTGGCTTCCAGTTCCTGGATGATCTGCCCGTTGCCGCGCACCGGACCGTCGAGACGCTGCAGGTTGCAATTGATGACAAAGATCAGGTTGTCGAGCTTCTCGCGCGCCGCCAGACTGATCGCGCCGAGCGATTCCGGCTCGTCCATCTCGCCGTCGCCCATGAACGCCCATACCTTGCGGCCCTGCGGCTCCACGATGCTGCGATCCTTCATGTAGCGCATGAAACGCGCCTGGTAGATTGCCATCAACGGTCCCAGGCCCATGGACACGGTCGGGAACTGCCAGAAATCCGGCATCAGCCACGGGTGCGGATACGAGGAGAGCCCCGTGCCGTCGACCTCCTGGCGGAAATTGTCCATCTGTTCTGCGGTGAGCCGGCCGAGCATGAACGCACGCGCATAAACGCCCGGCGCGGAATGGCCCTGCACGAACACGAGGTCGCCGCCGAAGCTCTCGCTTTGCGCGCGCCAGAAGTGATTGAAGCCGACGTCGTAGAGCGTCGCCGCGGACGCAAAGCTCGCAATGTGTCCACCGACATTGGTGTGCTTGTTGGCGCGCACCACCATTGCCATCGCGTTCCAGCGCACGTAGGAGCGGATGCGGTTCTCGATCTCCGCGTCGCCCGGCATGTGCTCTTCCAGTTGTGGCGGAATGGTGTTGAGGTACGCGGTATTCGCGCTGAACGGAAAATAGGCGCCGCTGCGGCGCGCTTTCTCTACCAGCTGTTCGAGCAGGAAGTGGGCGCGTTGCGTACCCGCGTGTTTGAGCACGCCGTCGAGCGCTTCAAGCCACTCCTGGGTTTCCTGCGGGTCGGCGTCAGGGATGTCCTGCATGTCCATAGCATTACCTTCGTGGGGTCGCGCGCGGTCCCGGTCGAGCGGGCCATTTTGACCGGCGCCACGCGCTTGTAGCGCCCGGCATCTGAGCGTTGATTATAGCATCGGCGCGATTGACGCCCGCGCGCCCGGGCTTGCCGTCACGCCCCGATGGCGGGCTACGGCCGGGGCGCGCGTCCGAGCAGGTAAAATTCATCGTTGGGGCGCATGCTGATCAGGTTCGCCATGCGGTTTGACAATGCAAATAGCGCCGCGATTGCGCCAATATCCCAGATATCCTCGTCGGAAAATCCGTGCCCGCGCAACAGCGCAAAGTCGGCATCCTGGATTGCCTGCGAATCGAGCGCGACCTTCAACGCGAAATCCAGCATCGCTGTCTGGCGCGGTGCAAGGTCGGCCTTGCGGTAGTTGACCGCAATCTGGTCGGCGATCAGCGGGTTCTTGGCGTAAACGCGCAAAATCGCACCGTGCGCGATCACGCAGTAATGACACTGGTTGGCGGCACTGGTCGCGACGACGATCATCTCGCGCTCGGCCTTGGTGAGTCCGCCGTCTTTCAAGAGCAGCGCATCGTGATAATCGAAGAACGCACGGAACTCGGCCGGCCGGTGCGCGAGCGTGATGAACACGTTGGGAATGAAGCCGGCTTTCTCCTGCACTTTCTCGATGCGCTCGCGCATGTCGCGCGGCAGGTCGGCGAGTTTCGGCACAGGATATCGGCTGATTTGATGAGTGGACAAGATTTACTCCCTAGAGCGTTGGAACCGCAGATGAACGCCGATTAACGCGGCGGTTTCATTTGCCCTCAAACTTGGCGGTGCGTTTTTCGAGAAAAGCCGTCATGCCTTCCTTGCAATCGGCGGTGCCGAACGCAAACGCGAAGAGGCTCGTTTCCAGCACGCAGCCGTTGGCGAGATCGAGATCGAGTCCGCGCTGCACGGCCTGCTTGGAAACGCGCACCGCGACCGGCGCTTTACCCGCGACCAACCGCGCCATTTCGATCCCTTTTTGCGTCAACTGCTCGCCCGGCACGACGGCGTTGACGAGACCGATGCGCAGCGCTTCGTCGGCCTTGATCTGGCGCGCGGTGGTAATGATTTCCAGTGCGCGCGCGCGGCCGATCAATCGCGCCAGCCGCTGCGTGCCGCCGAAGCCGGGCGGAATACCCAGATTCACTTCGGGCTGGCCGAATACCGCGCGCTCGGATGCGATGATCCAGTCGCAACTCAAAGCCAGTTCGCAACCCCCGCCCAGAGCGTAGCCGTTCACGAGCGCGATCACCGGTATCGGCAACTCCTCGATGGCCCGCATCACGCGCTGGCCTTTCTCCGAAAACGCGTGCGCTTCGAGCGCACTCATGGATTGCATTGCGCTGATATCGGCGCCCGCGACGAACGCCTTGTCGCCGGCGCCGGTGACGAGCAGTGCGCGCGCCGCGGCGGCGTCGGCGACACGCGCGATTGCGTTCGCCAGTTCGTCGAGCGTCGCCGCATTCAGCGCGTTGAGCGCCTTCGGCCGGTTGACCGTGAGCACGCAGATCTGGCCGGCTTCAGCGTGTTCGAGAATGATATTTTGATAAGTCATGATTAAAAACCTCTATTGAACCGCCAAGATTCTTTTTAATACCCCCTTGAGGGGTACGCCAAGAAAAACAAATTGCAACCGCCGATGAACGTCTCACGTTCATTTCGCCGTCATGCGAATCGCGCCGTCGAGGCGGATAACTTCGGCATTCAGCAGCGGATTCTCGATGATGAACGCCGCCAGCCGTGCGTATTCCTCCGGCTGGCCCAGACGCGACGGGAACGGCACCTGCGCGCCCAGCGACGCGCGGATTTCCTCGCTCATGCCCGCGAGCATCGGCGTGTCGAATATTCCGGGCGCTATCGTCATGACGCGTATGCCCAGCTTCGCGAGTTCGCGCGCGACCGGCAGCGCCATCGCGATAATGCCGCCTTTGGACGCGCTGTAAGCGGCTTGGCCGAGCTGCCCTTCGTAGGCGGCGATCGAGGCGGTATTGATGATCACGCCGCGCTCGCCATCACTGTTCGGTGTGTTTTTGGCCATCGCGTGGGCGGCCAGCCGCAGCGTGTTAAAACTGCCGATGAGATTGATGTTGATCACGCGGCTGAAAGTCTCCAGCTTGTGCGGACCTTGCCGGCCGACGACGCGCTCGCCGGGTGCGATGCCGGCGCAGTTGATGAGCCCGTGCACCGCGCCGAAGGTTTGCACCGCGAGATCAACCGCGTTCTGCACCTGCGATTCATTGGTCACATCCGCGGCCACGAATTTTGCATGATCCCCGAGACTGGCCGCGAATTTTTCACCCTCCTCCCGGTTGAGATCGGCGAGCATAACTTTGCCGCCCGCGGCGACCAGATGTTTCGCGGTCGCCGCACCCAGACCGGACGCGCCGCCGGGGATCAAAAATACGCTGTTTTCAATTTGCATGGTTAGTCATACTTTCTGGTGTCGTCGATCACTTTGCCGTCGTTGGGCAGTGCGCCGACCGGCTTGAACGCGACGTCGCCACGAAGATTGCAGACTTCGCGTATCGTCGCCGCGATTTTACCCGCGAGCGCGGCGTCGCCGGCACCGTCGATTTCGCAATTGAGCGTCATGCGGTCGGCTTTTCTGTCGTCGTGATCGATGACGAGCCGGTATTTGCGCACCTCGGCATGGCGTTTCGCGATGTCCGCCATTTGCGACGGCTTGACGAACATGCCCTTCACTTTCGCTGTCTGATCGGCGCGCCCCATCCAGCCCTTGATGCGCAGGTTGGTGCGGCCGCACGGGCTCGCGCCCGCCAGTGCCGCCGACAGGTCGCCGGTGGCAAACCGCAGCAGCGGGTATTCGGGCGTCAGCGTCGTCACCACCACCTCGCCGACTTCGCCCGGCGCGACCGGCTCTCCGCTGCCGGGTCGTACCAGTTCCACGACCACTCCCTCGTCGACGATCATGCCTTCCTGCGCCGGCGACTCGTAAGCGACCAGTCCGAGATCGGCAATCGCATAGCATTGCAGCGTGGCGACGCCGCGGCCGTTAAGCCACGCGCGCAAACTCGCCGGCAGCGCTTCGGCCGACACCAGCGCTTTTTTTACGCTCGCCACATCAGCTTTCAACTCGTCGCCTTTTTCGAGAATGATGCGCAAGAACGACGGCGTGCCGATATAGCACTGCGGCCTGAGGCTGGCGATGGCGGCAACCTGCATTTCGGTCTGCCCGGTGCCGCCGGGAAATACCGCGCAACCGAGCGCGTGCGCACCCATGTCGGCCATGAAACCAGCCGGCGTAAAGTGGTACGAGAACGTGTTGTGCACGAGTTCTCCGCGGCGAAAACCGGCCGCGAACATCGCACGCGCGAGCCGCCAATAATCCGCTCGCTTACCCTCGGGATCGAACATCGGACCCGGCGACATGAACACGCGGCCGAGCGCGGCCAGCGGCACAGCGGTCATGCCGGCGAACGGCGGAAGCGATTTTTGCAGTTCGATGAGATCGGATTTGCGCGTAACCGGCAATTGCGCGAGTGCGGCGCGGTCCTTGATAGCGGCCGCGTCGACGCCGGCGAGAGCGTGTGCGAAATATGGCGCATGTTTCTGAGCGCTGGCAATCTGTTTGCGAATCGCGGCGAACTGCTCCGCTTCGCGCTGCTCAGGGTCGCGTGTTTCCAGGCTATCGAAAAACTCCATCATCTAATCCAAGACAAAATCTTGAACCGCCAAGGACGCTAAGGACGCCAAGGAACTGCTACAAGGCGCGACTTTATATTCCGGTATCAGCAACACGATTGGGGAAGTGCAAGTTTGAACGGTAACGACAAGCTTTTCTGCGATTTTCCTTCGCGTCCTTGGCGTCCTTTGCGGCGAAGCTTTTGATTTTCAAGCAAGCCAACGCTTGCGCCGGCGATAGTGCTTGGCATCGCGGTAGTTCTTGCGCGCGCCCGCGCTCAAGCCGAGGTAAAACTCTTTGACGTCTTCGTTAGTCGACAATTCCGCGGCGCTGCCGTCCATCACCACACGGCCGGTTTCAAGGATGTAACCGTAATCGGCGAAACGCAATGCGATATTGGTGTTCTGCTCGGCGAGCAGAAAACTCACGCGCTCTTTCTGGTTCAAATCGCGCACGATTTCGAAAATCTCCTCGACGATCTGCGGCGCCAGCCCCATCGACGGCTCGTCGAGCAGGATCATCGACGGCCGTGCCATCAGCGCGCGCCCGATCGCCGTCATCTGCTGTTCGCCGCCCGACGTGTAGCCCGACTGGCTGGTGCGCCTATCCTTCAGGCGCGGAAAATAGGCATAGACTTTCTCAAGGTCCGCGCTGATATCGCCGCGGCCGCTGCGCGTGAATGCGCCGGCCAGAAGATTTTCATCAACCGTGAGATGGGCAAAGCAGTGCCGGCCTTCCATCACCTGCACCACGCCGCGTTTGACGAGCACCGACGGGCTCAATTGATCGACGCGCTCGCCGCGAAACTCGATCGAGCCCTTGGTCACGTCGCCGCGTTCAGCCCGCAGCAGATTTGAAATCGATTTCAGCGTCGTCGATTTGCCGGCGCCGTTGGCGCCGAGCAAGGCGACGATCTTGCCCTCGTGCACTTCGAGAGACACGCCCTTTAACACGAGGATCACGTGGTCGTAAATGACCTCGATGTTGTTGACCGCGAGCAAAGCGCGCGCCGTGGCGGGCTGGAGAACGGCTGACATCTGGAGGAAACAGTGATGAGCGATGAGTTATGGGCGATGGGAATTACTCACCCATTACCCATTGCCCATCACCCATTACCGCGCTTTCAAGTTACCTTCGAGCAATCGCGCGGCGTGATGTTTTTCTCTTTCGCGTATTTCCTGGCGGCTTCCTCGACCATCGGCCGCAACAATTTATTGTTGCCCTCGATCCAGTCCGACACATAGACCCACTTCGTGCCGTCCCACTGA
>JANNPG010000549.1:0-1520 GCA_031399805.1 Betaproteobacteria bacterium
CAAGATGATAGAAGCGGCGTTCGGCGAATTTCCGCTGGTCGGGTTTTTCTGCAACGGCGAGATTTCGCATAATCGCTTGTATGGCTACACCGGCGTGCTGACGCTGTTCGCATGAACGCGCCACCCGGCGCTGATGATCGCGATAACGAGCTGCGTCATCTACGTTTTGCACGAGTGCGAGTTCCGCTCGCGCACCGTGCAGGCGATGCTGAACGCTTAGTCGGCGCGCGCGCCGGTGGCCTTGATGATCTTGCCCCACTTTTCCGCGTCGGTTTTCATCACGGCCGCAAACCTGTCCGGCGTGCTCGGTGTCGGTTCCGCGCCCAGTCCCGTGAACTTCTCGCGCACGTCGGGCAACGCAAGGACGCGCACCACTTCGGCGTTAAGCTTGTCGACGATTGCGCGCGGCGTGCCGCCCGGCGCCATAATCCCGTACCAGTTGTTGAATTCGTAACCGGCTAGCGTCTCGCCGATCGTTGGCACGTCCGGCAGCGCGGCGGCGCGCTTCGAATCGGTTACCGCAATGACATTCAGCTTGCCGGCCCGAATGTGCGCCATGGTGACCGGCGCGCCGGTGAAAAGCAACTCAACCTGGCCGCCGATGAGGTCGGTGACGGCGGGGCCGCCGCCCTTGTACGGCACGTGCACAATGTCGATCTTCGCCGTCATCTTCAGCAGTTCGGCGCACAACTGGTTGAAGCTGCCGACGCCGCCCGACGCGAAATTGAGCTTGCCCGGTTTCGCTTTGGCGAGCGCGATCAGGTCTTTCACGTTTTTGACCGGCAGCGACGGGTGCACCACGAGCACGGTCGCGACATTGGCGACCAGTGAAAGCGGCGTGACATCGTTGACCGGATCGTAGGTCATTTTGCTGTACAGAAACTGGTTCATCGCGTGCGTGCTCATGGTGCCGAGCAGCAGCGTGTAGCCGTCTGGCGGCGATTTGGCCGCCGTTTCGGAGCCGATATTGCCGGCGGCGCCGCCGCGATTGTCGATGACGACGGACTGGCCCCAGCTTTCGCTGATTTTCTGCGCGAGCACGCGCCCGAGTATGTCGGTGGTGCCGCCCGGCGGCCACGGCACGATAAGCCGTATGGCTTTGGCAGGATATCCGGGGCCGGCAGATGTCTGCGCCCGGGCCATGGGACTGGCGACGAGCAGAACGATCAACAGCAGCAACGCGCGTTCGAACATGATGTACTCCCTTCCAGAAGAAACGCCACGATTCCCGGGTCGACTACCGTCATCGCGCCAGCGGGAAATCAATCCGCCGGCCGCACTTCGAATACGCAATGATCGTGCGATCCACCACCCGCGCAGTGCAACTCTTCCGCCGCGAGCGCTCGCCGCGTGCCGAGCACGCTGCCCACGTATTCCAGCGATCCCGGGAACCAGCCGCGGAACATATAGCAGAGTTTGCGGCCGGTATCGACGTTCGCCTCAATGCCCTTTACGAAGGCCGAATGATCAACCCGTATCCGCGCGGTGCCGGCAACGGCATCCACCGCCTGCACCGTGAA
>JANNPG010000551.1:0-5538 GCA_031399805.1 Betaproteobacteria bacterium
TTCGTTTTGCCTGGTTTGCCGCGGCTGCGCGGTCCAGGGCTTCGTACAGGCGTTTGACCAACATGAGGACGTAAAGTGAGAGCAGTACCATTCCGAGCAAGATCTCGACTCCGAGCGTGGTGTTACGAGACCAATAATCGCTAACGCTTATAACAGTAATAAAACCCACGATACTCAACGTCAGGGAGATCAAGAGGTACTTGGTGCCGAAGCGGAAGCCGCAGCCAAACGTCACCCACAGGTAGATGAAAAATAGCCACGCCGTACGCTCTTCCCCGAAGATCATGATCAAAGTAAGGGTGACGATGTCGATCGCATTCGCAATCACGCGTCGCGCCGGCGACGGCTGGGGCCAGACGAAAATGCAGGCGATGATCCCCAACGCTGCCGTTAAAAACACCGCCATTACTATCAGGTAAGCTTTGGTGACGTAAACGAACTCGGCCGAGTGCCTGATTGCGTCCGGCAGCAGGTAAACAAAAAACACGAGACCGATCAGCAGTCGCAGCAGCGCCTGCTCGAGTTCGGTGTCGGCGCGATCGGCGAGCCGTGTTTTGATCCAGCTTACAAGAGTCACTGACAGCGCTCCTCAGCGCGTTACTGTTTTCAACGGCGCGCCCTCGTCCGAGAATTGGGCGGATATGGCGAGAACTTCCGCGTGCGATCGTATCAGCACTTCAACCAGTTCCGGATCGAAATGGCGGCCGGATTGTTCGCGCATCCAGGCAAAAGCCTGGTCCGGTTGCCACGCCTGCTTGTAGGGCCGGATTGAGGTGAGCGCATCATAGACGTCGCCGAGCGCCACGATGCGCGACTCGATCGGTATGGCCTCTCCTATGAGCCCGTTCGGATAGCCGCTGCCGTCGTATTTCTCGTGGTGCCCGAGCGCGATCATCGCGCCCATCTGCAGGAATTCCGAACTGCTGTCTTTCAAAAGCTCGTAGCCGATCACCGTGTGGGTCTTCATGACTTCCATGTCCTCGTGGGACAGTTTGGCGCTCGACTGCAGGATGCGATCCGGAATGCCGATCTTTCCCAGGTCATGCATGGGCGCCGCCAATTCGATGGCTTCTTGTTGCGCGGCGGACAGTCCGCGGCCTTTGGCGATCAGCGCGGAGTATTTGGCCATGCGCGGAAGATGCAGTCCGGTTGTTTGGTCGCGCGATTCGGCGGCCCGGGATAGCCGGAACAGCGTATCTACTTCGCGCCGGCGCAGTTCCTGCGTTGCGATCCGCACCTTGTCCTCCAGCCACTTGCGGCGGTTCGCGTTTTCGATTTGGTGCCGGCGCAGGGCGAGCAGGTTCTTGAAACGCTGCGTGTATTCGATGCGGTCAATCGGGCGCGTCAGGAAGTCAATGGCGCCGCTGTTGAGTGCCTGATACCGCACTTCGGGCAGCTTGTCGACGGTAATCACCACGATCGGTACGGAGTCGTCACGGAACACCTTGCGCAGCTCGCGCACTAAATCGACGCCATTCATCTTGGGCATCTGGTAGTCCGTGATCACCATGTCCACCGTATGCGTGCGAGCGTAGTCGAGCGCGGCCTCCGGATCTTCGAAGGTGACCGCGTCAACGAATTTATCCATACTGCGCACGATCTCGGCCAGAATCACGCGGCCCGTGGATTGGTCGTCCACGATCATGACCGTGTTGTTCGCGGCGGGCTGACTGGTTATGGAGTGCACCAGTGACACGGGACGTGGCAAGGTAACCATGGGCGTATCCTTTATACTAACTGCTAACTGCAGCAGGTAAGGCAAATTTAGCATCGTCGGCAAAATAGGTGTTAGCGGCGGTGCGAAACCGCGTAAAAGTGGCGCAGAAAAGCGCTTGTATGCATGCCTGTGAGCGCCCGACTGCTGCGCTCACAGCCATCCGTCAGCATATAGCCCCTAGCAGCCAGCCGCTACGCCGGGCTGACGCCCGCCCTTGACCCAGCTACGGGAACGCAATTTCCATGCCCGATTCTTACGCGCCACCCGATTTGCGCAAATTTGCACGGCCATTCACAAGAAAGGCGTTATCTAATAGCGACAAGCCAATTGTGCCTGCCGTATCTATCTGTTTTAATGAGTGTTTAAATGGAGCCATAAAGGTTACGCCCGAGCGTTCATTGGTCAAAGTCCTGACTTGCGACCGGAACGTCAATAATCGCAGGACCCGGCTCGACCCAGCAATTTGTTGAAAATTGTCACAGTCGTCATGATTCCGTCATGCCGGTGAAAACCGGAATCCAGGAGTAGGGTCGGCAATCCTTTGCCGAAGAAAGCGGGTGGCGGCATGAAATGCCGCCCGATGGTCGCAACCTTGTCCATCGGAAAAATGGCTGGCTCGGCGGTTCCTCACTCATATCGCCGCAACACCACGGCCGCATTATGCCCGCCGAAGGCAAAGGATTGCGATAACCCCACGCGCAGGTCGAACTGCCCGGCGGCACGGACGAAGTTAAGGTCGCGCACTGGCGTGTCGAGATTTTTGCAGATGTGGGTGGTCTGATCGCGCAGCGAGAGGGCGGTGACGAGGATCTCGATGGCGCCGCTCGCTCCGAGCGAGTGACCCAACAGCGATTTGGTCGAGTTGACCAGCACGGATTTCCCGAACACGCGGTCGATAACCTCTGCCTCCGTCTCGTCGTTGATCTTCGTTCCCGTGCCGTGGGCGTTAATGTAATCAACCTCATGCGCGCCAACGCCGGCATCGGCCAGTACGGCACGCAGCATGCGCTCGATCTGCTCGCCACGGGGTGCGAGGCTCATCATGGAATGGGCATCAAAAGTCTCGGCGAAACTGGTCAGCTCCGCCATGATCGTCGCGCCGCGGCGTCGAGCATGCTCGAGTTCTTCGAGAACGAGCACCGCCGCTCCGCCCTGGCTAAACAAAAATCCAGACCGTTTCTCGTCAAACGGCCGGTTCGCTGTTTCCGGGTCCGCGCAGTCCCGGACCAGCGTGCCGGCAATGTCGTAAGAGCGAAAAATACTGCCGTGTTCGTCGTCCAAGTATTCGCAGCCGCCGGTGACGGCAACATCAACGCAGCCATCGCGAACCGCGCGATAGGCGTTGCCGACCGCGACCGTTCCAGAGGAACACGCAATGCAATAGGTCACGTTCGGACCGGTGAGCGAAAACTTGATTGCCACCGCCGCCGAACTCGCGTTTGACATCAGCATGGACACTTGGAAGGGATGGTAGCGTGGTCCATGTGCCATCAGCGCAAGCACGCCTGCCAGGATCTCGCGATCTTGCGCCGGCGCGCGCGTCTCCGCATAGCCCTTGAGCGTTGCACGCGCGCGGTGATAGAGGTGGTGAGCATGACTCTCAAGAAGAGTTTGGACGCCGCCGATGCCGGTGCCGAGGTAAACCCCGATCCGTGCAGCATTCAAGCCCTCCAGCCTCAACGCACGCTTGCGTTCCGCGACCGGCGCCACCTTAATCCCGGCGCGTTCGAATGCCTCACGGGCGGTCCCAATGGCGAGCACGCTCACCGGGTCGAGCTGCAACAGTTCTGTCCGTGCGAGCCCTGAGTACTCGGGATCGATGTCGGGTAGAGGAGACCAGAGCCGGGAGTGCAGATCGGCATAGCGTTCCCAGTTCGCCGGGATCGGCGCGACTACCGACTTGGCCTGTAGGCAATGGCGCCAGAATTCATCCACACCAACGCCGATGGGGCTGACAACCCCGGCCCCGGTGACCACGACGCGGCGCTTCATGTCGGCGCAGATTCTTGCAGCTTCCTGTTTATGAAATCGATGATGTCCTGGACAGTGACAATTCCAGTTACCTCTTCGAGCGCCATGGTGCGCTGAAACTCGTCCTCCAATAAGATGAAAAGCGTCATCTGCTTTAGCGAGTCGAGGTTAAGATCGTCACGCAGGGAAGCATCCACCCGGATTTCGCTTTCCTTTCGCTCCAGAACGTCGGCGATCGCTTTGATAACACGCTGCTGTACGTCGTTGTCCATGAATTTCCAGTTACATTGTTAGATTGCGGCAGTTACGGGATCGCCTGTTCCACGGGGCGGGGCGCTGAACGCGGCAGTTTAATCCGACTGTTCAGGACTTCTTCCTTGGCGGACAGCACGAGACTGTCCGGCAACGGCGCAAGATCGATGTCGTACGTGGCGCGGCGTAATGCGGCATAGTCCACTGCGCAGTCCACCCGTAACCGGTCAAACCCACCGGACATGGGATGCACCCGTTGCGCCGCATGTAAACGGTGGAACACAGCCTGACGCTGTTCCTGGACGGTCAACCCTCCAGTTTTTAGCAGAAACCCGCAATAGGTGACATAGCAGTGATAAAGCAGATCGTCGAGTTGCTTGGGTGACAAATTGGGATGTGACCAGGTCGGGCAGGTGGCATCGAAGCGATCCAGGTTCCGTTCCGTAATCCATCCGACTTTGCGGAAGTCGTCATATTGCTCGGTGCCCGGGATAGGCGTCAGGATGAAAAAAGACGCTACCGTGGGCCGCAATTCCTTCAAAACTTTCAGATGATGCCGGATCTCGGCCTCGTCGTCATTGGGAAACCCAATGATATTGGAGAAGTGGGGCCGGATCCCAGCCTGGTTGCAGAGCCGGACAATCTCGATATATTGTTCCGGATGGTTGTGATGCTTGCCTGCCGCTTTGAGCGTCTTTCGGTTAAAGGATTCGACGCCCACGAACATTTCGCAACAGCCGGCGCGGCCGAGCAACTCCACGAGGCCGGGATCTTTTGCAATCTGCGTATCGCACTGGCAAAAGAAGGGGATTTTCAAATCCTGGCCTATCATTTCCTGCAGCAGTACCCGCACCGTCGGAAACTTGTTGAAGTTGTCCGACGTGAAAAAGATCATTTCGACGCCGCCGAGTTTTGCCCGCCGCAGGCTCTCGAGGGTGCTCTCAATACTCGGACTGCGCACCTGACGGCCGGATATTTTGATCACGGAGCAGAAATTGCATTTGTACGGGCAGCCGCGCACCGGATAAAGGCCGAGCATGGGTAGTGCGTAACGAGCCAACTCTTCCGGGCCCGGAGGATTGATAACTATGCCCTGAAGTTCCGTTGCCCAGCGTTGGTCACGCCCATACACGGGCAGCAATTCACCCGCCACAGCGTCCTCCAGAATCTGCTGCCAGACGAGTTCCGCTTCGGCCATCACGAAGCTCACGCCACGATTCTGGAACATGGAGGTGTCGCAGGTCATCGGATGCGGTCCGCCGATTACGCAATGGCGCACGCCGTGATGGCGGGCGTAGGCAGCGAGGTCGAGCGCACGATGAAATTGGTGTGATTGAACGCCGACCAGCGCCAGCACCGTGATTACCCCCGACTCATGGCGCAACAAATTAAGGTAGTCGAGATCCTGCCACACGTATTCGTCAACCCGGTGAACGGTGACCGGTACATCGCCGATGCGCGCGGGCGTCAGACTGGCGACGTGAAATAAAGTGGCATTGGGCAAGAATCCCTTTTTGAAACGCTCAACCGAGCCATCAACGGCATATTTACTCGGTTTGATAAGGACCACCCGCAGCTGTGTCATATTTGCCTGCCCA
>JANNPG010000566.1:0-2763 GCA_031399805.1 Betaproteobacteria bacterium
GTCCGAATGCGTAGAGTGGCAATGTAAATCAGGATTGATCAATGTGTAGCAAACCTCTCCAACATTGGGAGGCGGCGGCAAGGGTTTGTAATAAAAAGAGAAATTTTACCACACTGGCCTGAGCACCGGAACCGGCGGACGCCCGGTGTAATCCCGCATCGCACGCCGCGACTAAGCGGCATCATGCGTTCCACGCACCCGCGATTGCGGATTTATGCCTCGACCGTCGCGGCAACCTTCGGCACCGTGTTGACGTTTGCGGCAGACGCTGCGGAATGCACCGTGAACAGCGGTGCGCAACGCGTCGCCGTCTTCGAACTTTTCACCTCGGAAGGCTGCAGCAGTTGCCCGCCGGCCGATAAGTGGATCAGTGAACTGCCGGCGAAGAATCTCGACGCCGACCGCGTGATTGCGCTCGGGTTTCACGTCGATTACTGGAACCAGCTCGGCTGGATTGACCCGTTTTCTCAGGCAATTTTCAGCGCGCGACAGCACCAGCACAGCAAACGGCGCGGGGTGAGTTTCGTCGTCACCCCGCAGCTGCTCCTGAACGGCCAGGATTACCGGCGGGCAGTTGTGTTCGACGACATCGACGCCAGAGTCAGCGCGATCAATCGCACCAAACCGCAGGCAGATATCCGCATCAAGATTAACAGTCGCGGCGCGACACTGGACAGCAAGGTCGACGTCCGTGTCGCCGGTGATGCGGACCAACGCCGTGCCCAGGTCTACCTTGCACTCTACGAAAATAACCTCGTTACCGCCGTCAAGGCGGGCGAAAACAGGGGACATACCCTGAAGCACGATTTCGTCGTGCGCAAGCTGGTCGGACCGCTGGGCCTCGACGAAAAAGGCGAACTCAGCCACGCGCAAAGCTTCCCGCTCGATGCGCGCTGGAAGCCGCAGGACACCCGGTTGGCGGTTTTTGTGCAGCATCCGCAAAGCGGCGACGTGCTGCAGGCGCTCAGCGTCGCCTGCCGTTAGCGCCAGCGGCGGCACGCTAAGACGGCGCAATTTTAAGCAACCGGCGTGATTCGGCAACCCGGTATCGCCTATAATGTCACCCGTTATCCGGAGGCTCACAGGTCACACTTAAGGGGCTGGCGGCATGAATCAACATCAGGCGATAGCACTGGCCGTTGCGGCGGCAAACATCGTATTGATCATACTGTTTCCGCCGTTCGACGCGTATTCCATCTCCAAGGCGCAGATCCCCGTGTTCGCGGGCTTCTATTTCTATCCCGGCCGCAGCGATTACATGATAGTCAACAGCAGCCTGCTGTTTATTGAACTATTCGTCGTGCTGATCAACGCCGGCATCGCGTGGCTGCTGCTACGAACGAAAAAAGTCGTAGTCACCCCGCACGGTATCAGCCTGCAGAATGCAACGCTGCTGGTGGTCGCCGTCAACCTGGTCGTGATCGTGCTGTTTCCGCCGTTCGAATCGGTGTTTGCTCTTACGCAGGCTTCGCTCCCGACGTTTGAGGGCTTTTATTTTGTTTTCGCGCGGCAGGCGAATCACGTGATCGTCTCCACGATCCTTTATATCGAGGTGTTTTTTGTGCTGATCAACGGCGCGATATTCTGGCTGATTTTCCGCGACAAGGGTCGGGCGGCGCCAACGCCCGAAGAGGCCCTGAAGCTGATAGCGGAAATGCGCAAGCGCGGCGGTTGAACGCGCGGTCGCCGCTAGACCGTTGGGTGCAGCCGGCTTTGCGCCGGGACATGTTGCACAAGAAATTCCATCTGGTCGGCCAGTATGCGCCGGTTGGTCAGTATCAGGTATTCGGCGCGGTTGGGGACATACGGCAGGTACAGCAATTCCATATTGGCCATTTCCGGCGTACGATCGCTTTTTCTCTCGTTGCACGAACGGCAAGCGGTCACTACGTTCATCCAGCTGTCCCTGCCGCCGCGCGAAAACGGAATCACATGATCACGCGTGAGCTTCGATGCGGGCAGAATGTTGCCGCAGAAAGCGCATAGATAACGGTCGCGGTGAAACAGCTCCCGGTTGTTCAGGGGCGGCACCTGGCTGAACGCGCGCATCGCCATGGCCTTGCCCTTGATCGCGATAATGCTGCTCGCCTCGATATGCGAGCGCTCGCCGGACAGGCGGTTGTAGCCGCCCAGAACCGTGAATGCCTGTTCGCCAGCGGTCCATGCGATCTGGCCCTTGGCGTAATAAAAGCACGCGTGCTGCCACGTGATCCAGCGATGCGGAACGCCATTCGTATCGAGTGTAAGAATCAGTGGAAATGCGCCGGATTTGGGCGCCAGCGGCGAATGATCAGGGTTCATCATGCGTGGACTAAGTTTATTTTCACCAATTTAGCGGGATTTCATATAATCCATAGCAATCTACCAGATTTTCTTGAATTTTATGTGATTTTTCAATGCCCACCCGGATAAATCCGAATACGCGACCAGAGCTCTACGTGAACGGGACGGCAACGCCACAGCCTCTGCCGGGGCTACCCAGCCCCGGAGTCCGCGTTACCGGGCGGCCACGCAAGACCCCCGTGCGCTGCTCGAACCCAGATTGGGCTGGCGATTTTACGCATGGAAGGTTATAATTGTAAAACAAGTGCTTAGTAACCCCCTTCGCAGCGTTTTTGCCAGCCTAGAAGCCGCGTCCGTCATGTGCTGCCGGCGGCACCCTCTGATCTGTTTCGCGCTGTGTCCGGTGAATTCCAGGAGTTCCAACTGATGTCGTTTGATTCCCTCGGCTTATTGCCGGAGTTGTTGCGCGCGATCGCCGAC
>JANNPG010000616.1:0-2632 GCA_031399805.1 Betaproteobacteria bacterium
GGGGGCTCGAGCGCTTCCTGCAGGAGGCGCGGGTGCTGGCCAAGTTCCGCCACCCCAACATTGTTGCGGTCGCCCGCTATTTCGAGGCCAACGGCACCGCCTATATGGTGATGAATTACGAGTCCGGCCTGTCGCTGAGCCAGTTGCTCAGGCGTATCACGCAGCCCGATGAAGAGCTCCTCATGCGCATTCTCTTGCCGCTGCTCGACGGGTTGCATGCGGTGCACGAGGCGGGATTCCTGCATCGCGATATCAAACCTTCCAACATATTCATTCGCGATACCGGCGTGCCGGTGCTGCTCGATTTTGGCGCGGCACGGCTGGCGATCGGCAGTGCATCGCACACCATCACGTCTATCCTGACGCCGGGTTATGCGCCGCTCGAACAATATTCCAAAGACGGCAATCAGGGGCCGTGGACGGATATTTATTCGCTGGCGGCCGTGTTCTATCGGGCGGTGATCGGTGACAATCCGCCGGACGTGGTGACGCGCCTGTCGAACGACCCGGTGCTGGCGACGCTGAACACGGCACGCGATCGCTTTACCACCGGCTTTCTGCATGGTATCCATCGCGGCCTGGGCGTGGAGGAAAAGAAGCGCCCGCAATCGGTGCCGGAATGGAAGGCCATGTTTACCGGCGAGGCCTACGTCGCGCCGGCGCCGCCGCCCACGGCGGCAGTTCTGGCAGAAGCCGGCGCCGGCGCGCCCGTGGATGGTCTCACGCAGCGCATCGAAAAAACCCTGCTACTCGAAAGCGCGGCCGCATCGACTAATCGTCCGTCGCTGACGCAATGGACGTGGATGGCCGCCGGTGCTCTCGTGTTATTTCTGGTCATCGGCGGTCAGCAGATGTTCGACAAGCATTACGGCGACCCTGCCGTGAGCGCGGGCGACGCGGCGAAAACGGGCAAAGGCCAGCCAGCGAGGCTGACACCGCGCGAGTTTTATATTCTGGACCGCGATCGCAGCGGCTATCTCACGCCCGATGAAGTGACGGGCGATGCGATGCTCGAACAGAATTTCAGCAAGATAGACAAAAACCGCGACGGGCGCCTATCGCTCGAGGAATTCACCAGCTTTCCTTAGTTACTCTTAGCGTGCTGCGGCCCGCCGCAACCATTACTCCGGCGACAGCAAGAAATCCTTGACCACCGCGATCTGATCTTCCGCCATCAGCATCGGCGCGTGACCGACGCCTGAAAACTCGACCAGCCACGCGTGCGGCCCGCGTTTCTGCATCTCTTCCGCGGTCGTCTTCAACAACAGGTCCGATTCGGCGCCGCGCAGTATGAGCGTCGGGCAGGTGATGGTGTCCCAGTAACTCCACAAATCGACGTCCTGCGCCGGCCCTTTGCGGAACGGCGCGGCAATGTCGGGATCGTAGCAAAAGCCCCAATTGCCATCCGCGTGCTGCCTGGCGCCATGCCGCGTCAGGTGATGCCATTGCGCATCGGTCAGCGGCCCGAACGGCGCGGAGACCTTGCGCTGATAGGCTTCGAGTTCTTCAAACGTCGCGAACCGCGGGTCCTTGCCGACGAAGCTGCCGATACGGTCGAGCGAGGCCTTGGGGATAAACGGCCCGACATCGTTGACCACCAGTTTGCGGATAGGCGAATGGGGCCGCGCGGCGAGCAGCATGCCCAGCATGCCGCCCATCGAGGTGCCTACCCAGTAGAGGGAGCGCGAGCCGTAGCGTCGGGTCAGGAAATTGGCGAGCTTGCCAAGCCAGCCAAAGGGCGCCGGCCATGTCAAGGCGCGCGCGAGCAGTACCGTCATGTCGGCCATGTATTGCGGAGAGCCGTAATCGTCCTTGCGGTAGAGCCAGTCGCTGCGCCCGCGCCCGACGACATCGGGACACACGACACGGCAATCAGCGGCGAGCGCCTGCGCCAGAAAATCGAAATCGCGGCAGTGGCGGGTCAAGCCGTGCACGCAGATCACGACGCGCGGGCTCGCCGGGTCGCCCCAGTCGGTGTAGTGCATGCGGTGAAACCCGTGTTGGCTGAGGCAGAGCACGTTATCGCTGCGCATCATGCGGAAGTCCTTTTTAGAGTCCGTAACATAGTGAAACGCACACGTGTTTCATTATGTTACGGACTCTTAGTGCGGTTGGGCGGGCGTAATTATCCGGTTTTTGGTTGCAACGCGCATATTTTCCGCGGCGTCCATACATCGCGGCGAGTACTGTTGGCAAAAAGCCCACCTGCCCAGATAATTGGTGTCTCTCGACAGCCCCAAGGCCGACACCATGCTGCTCTTTTGCGTCCGACTACTGCGCCTGGCGGCGGGCTGGATCGACCTTGTCGTGTTTACCCTAGGCATGTACGGGCTGACGTGGCTCCCCTCAAGCTGGTTGCGCGGCTGGTATCCGCGGCTGTTCCAGTCATGGTGCAGGGTATTCGTGCGCGCGCTCAACGTCGACCTGCGCCTGCACCAGAAGCACAAAAAGGCGTTGCCGCCGCAATACATCCTCATCTCCAACCATCCTTCGGCATTCGAGGACGTCGGGGTGCCGGCCCTGTTCAATGTGGTGTCGCTGGCGAAAAGCGATGTCAAAAGCTGGTTTATCGTGGGCCGGATCAATGCCGCTGCCGGCACTCTGTATGTCGACCGCGAGTCCCCGGAGTCGC
>JANNPG010000621.1:0-3093 GCA_031399805.1 Betaproteobacteria bacterium
TACTTGCCCGGCCGCGCTCCCAATGCCGCGCGTTCGGCGCACGCGCAGACCGAGCAGGAGCAGCCGCAGCAGACGCAGGCCGGCGCCGACGGCGAGAAGCAGGAGAGCGACGACGGCAACGAGGGCGAGAACGAGGACGAGCAGAACGCCGACAGCGGCGGCGAGCAAAGCGGCGAGCGCGAGCGGATGGTCGCCAGCGACGCCAAGAGCGCGGGTTCGAGCAAGATGTCGTTGCAGCGCAGAGAGACGCAGGAGCAGGGCGGCCAGTCGAGCGACAAGGGCACGCCGTATCCCGAGTGGGATTACCGCGAGGGCCGCTACAAGCGCAACTGGGCATGGGTGCAGGAAAAGCCGCTCGCCGAATCGAATCTCGCGGAGGCCAACCGGCTGACCACGCAGTATGCGCTCGCGTTGAAGCGCCTGAAGAAAGCGATCCAGTCGCAGAAGCCGACGCGCCTGGCGCCCAAGGTGCGCCAGTTCGACGGCGACGACATCGATCTGAATGCGGTGGTTGGCTATGTCGCCGAGCAGCGCGCCGGCATGTCGCCGCAGCCCGCGATTTACCGCCGCCGCGAAATCAAGCAACGCGATGTGTCGGTGACGCTGCTCGCCGACATGTCGACTTCGATCATGCAGCACCTGCCGGAAGGCGGCGGGCGGCTCGTCGACCGCATACGCGCCGGCGTGCTGCTCTTTGCGGAAAGCATGGAGGAAGTCGGCGATGCCTATTCGATTGCCGGCTTCTGCTCGAAATACCGCGACAATGTGAGCTATTACACGATCAAGGATTTCGACCAGCCGCTGACGACCCAGATCAAAAGCGTGATCGGCGGCATGTCGGGACGCCTCGCCACGCGCATGGGCGCCGCGATCCGCCACGCGACGGCGCGCTTTTCAGGTGTGGAAAGCCGGCGCCGCCTGTTGTTGATCCTGTCCGACGGGCGTCCCGAGGATTACGACGACGGCGGCGACCGGCGCTACCTGCACGAAGACACGCGCATGGCGGTGAAGGAAGCGATGAACTGCGGCGTGCATCCGTTCTGCATCACGGTCGACACCATGGCCAATCAGTACCTGCCGCAGATATTCGGCCGCGGCCATTACCTGGTGCTCGACCATATCAACAGCTTGCCGAACAAGCTGCCGGAGATTTATTTGCGCCTCAGGCGGTAAATTCGCGGTAGCTCCGGGCGACAGGAACGTAAGACGTGCGGGTCGCGCCTGAACCCCCTGCGCCTAGGCGCGCGCGGCAACCGGGCGCGGATCGGTAATCCTGCCGGCGACCGCGGATGCGGCGACGGTGGCGGGGCTGCCGAGATAGAGTTTCGCGTCTTGCGCGCCGAAGCGCCCTGCGTTGTTGTTGGTTGCGGTCGAGATCGACACCTCGCCGGAGTGCAGCGTGCCGACCACGGCATCGTTGCAGGGTCCGCATCCGGATTAACCGGCGTGAACGGGCGCTGCGCGCGCTCGCGCGCGCGAGAATTTTTTCGACTGCGGTGTAGCCCATGAACTTATTCTAACTGTATGAATTTTAAAGTTGAGGGTAGCCAGCGCACCCGCGGGTGTCAAGCGGGTGGACAGGGCAAGTTGAAACGTGCAAACTGACTTCGTCATCAATGTTAATTCGCTGTATTCGCTGGATACGTGCAGATGATTGAAGTGCGGTTGCCGGATCTGCTGTTGATCGTCGCCGGGTTCGGTGTCGCGGGCGCGGGTTATGCGGCGGATCGCACCGATTTCACGAATCTTGCGAAATCGCGCTATGTCCACTGCGCTTTCTACAAAGGCTATGAAACCGATCCGGCGACCGGCGGCCCCATCATGGTCGAAGGCAGGGCGGATTCGCTCGTGCATTTCCAGGACGTGGACGTCAAAAATGCATCGGCGCGCGCGATCTATACGCGCAGGTCGGGGTCGCACAACGTGACGGTGATCCAGACCGGCAAGGCCATTCACTTCATCGAAAACGTGGCCGGCATGTACATGATGACCAGCGTGCATTCCTGTCTCGAATTCGACGAGAAACGCGGCGCGTGCGTCATGTACGGCGCGGTCAATTCGCGGGTGTTCGATACCGCGGTGCTCAACGATCCCGACCGCGTGTACGAGAAGATCAAGAACGCCGCCGATCCGGGATTCTGCGATTACAGTTTTATCGGCACCCAGGAAGCGGCCACCGGCAAGCGTTAGCGGCACGCCGCGCGCGCGGATATCTTTGCGCCAAGGCCCTGGCCCGACCTGCGGTCAGGCCGGCACGATGAGCGGCGTGCGGCAGGCGGCGTGAATAACATACAATTTGCGGTTGTTGCCAGACTGTGGAGCGATGATGTTGAAAAAATGCGTCCTGTTTTTTTCCGTATTGATTTGCGGTGCGGCGCTGGCCGACGAGGCGAGCGTCAGGAAACTGGTGGAAGCGAAGCTCGGGAACAAGGTGCAGAGCGTGACCAGGACCCCGTACGGCGGGCTCTATGAAGTCTACGTCGACAAGACGCTGCATTACACCGACGAGAAGGTCAGTTTCATCATTTACGGGATACTGATCGACACCAAGACCAACCGCAACGTGACCGAGCAGCGCGTGCGCAAGCTGTCCGCGCTTGACCTCAGGAAAATGCCGCCGCTCGACATGGCGATCAAGCGCGTCAAGGGCGACGGCAAGCGGCAGTTGATGGTGTTCTCGGATCCGATGTGCCCGTTCTGCCGCAAGCTCGAAGCCGAACTCGAGCGGATCAACAACGTGACGATATACCTATACCCGTATCCGCTCGAAGCCAAGTTTCCCGGCTCGACCAACATCGCGAAATCGATCTGGTGCTCGAGCGACAAGGCCAAGGCGTGGGATGACTGGATGTTGAGGGCGTTGCGTCCGTCAGGGCGGACGGATTGCGCGAACCCGATCGAGCAGATCGACACCTTCGCCACCAAGCTCACCATCGACACGACGCCCACGATCATCTTTGCCGATGGCGGCGTGCTGCGGCAATACGTCGGGGCCACCGATATCGAGCGTTTCCTGAACGATACGCCGGCGAAGTAACGCCGCTTGCCAGCGGCAGTGAGGCGTAGGGCGTAGGGCGTGAGGCGTGAGACGTA
>JANNPG010000637.1:0-2463 GCA_031399805.1 Betaproteobacteria bacterium
GCAGGCCCGGCCACAGACGCGCCCCATGCAAATGCCGACGCGCGGGCCGATCTCATAACCGGCAACTGCCGAGGCCAGGAATTCTTTACCGTTCATGCCTGGACGCATTTCGGTGACGGAGATTAGCGCGGGCAGCACTACCGCGCCGACGTGGAGCACGCCTTGGCGATGCACGTCGTCGAGTTCGAAGCCCTGCACCTGCGTGCCGTTGACGAGTGCGGCGTGCGGCGCCGACAGTTTCTGCCGGGTGCCCCATACCGCGCACGCTTGCGTGGTATCAAGTTCGCCGAGCCGCTTCTGCATGATGCGCGTCCATTCGAGGTCGGCGCCGTAGAGCGCGCAGCCGAGCGAGTCGAGCATCAGGAGCTTGATGCGCGCGAGCACCTGCGCCGGGATATCCTCGTAGCGCAGGGTGGACACGAATTCGGCGATGCCGCGGGTGTAACGGTTGTCGCTGCTTGCTTCGTGACTCATTTATATTTCCTGGATTAAAGGCTTGCAGTCTCAAAATATTCAATCTTGAACCGCAAAGGTCGCCCAAAACAATATTCAATCTTGAACCGCAAAGGACGCGAAGGACGCAAAGGAAGAACAAGCGGGAAAATAAAACGACAGCCATAGAAACTGATTCTGGTTCCTCTTCTATTGGGTACTTTTGGGTTCCCTTCGCGTCCTTCGCGTACCCCTCAAGGGGGTATTGAAAAGAATCCTTTGTGGTGAACGCTTTTGACTTATGTGGCTCAGCCTTGCTTCGCGGCCAGCGCCGCTCCGCGCCCCGCCAGGCGGCCGAACACGGCGCCCGAGACGAGCCCCGTGCCGCTCGGATAGTTGAAGTAAAAGAGCCCGCCGACCATTTCGCCGGCGCAATAGAGTCCGGGGATCGGATGAAAATGCACGTTCATTACCTGTCCCGTTGCCTTGTCGATGCGCAATCCCCCGAACGTGAACGTAATGCCGCACGTGGTCGAGTAGGCGTCGTACGGCGGCGTGTCGAGCGCCTGCGCCCAGTTCGATTTCGGCGGTTCGATGCCGTCGGTGCACTTGCTGTCCTTGACGACATGGTCGAACGGCACGTCTATGCGCACCGCTGCGTTGTATGCGCGCACGGTTTTCAGGAAGCCGTCCGGATTCACGCCTTCGAGCTTGGTCGCGAGTTCCTCCAGCGTGTTGGCGCTGACCTTGGTCATGAACTTGATGCGGTATTCGGAGCGCAGCAGCTTGCTGACCTTGGAGTCGAACACCTGCCACGCGAACTGGCCCGGCTGCTGCAGCACCGCGCCGCCGTACTTGGCGTAGGTGAAAGAATGGAAATCCCAGCCTTCATCGACGAAGCGCTTGCCTTCGCAATTGATCAGGAGGCCGAAGATGTAGCTGTGCTTCTGAAACTGGTCGCCCACACTTACGTCGCCGAATTCCGGCGCGTTGCGGTCCCATCCCGTGGCATGGCAGCCCGACCAGTTGCCGTACGGTGCGGCGCCGATGTCGAGCGCCATTTTCAGGCCGTCGCCTTGATTGAACCGCGAGCCGCGGACTTTGGCGAGTTCCCAGCCGGGGCCGAGGTAACGCGTGCGCATTTCAGGATTGGCTTCAAAGCCGCCGCACGCGAGCACCACCGATTTGGCCTTGAGTTCGACCGGCTTGCCGTTCTGCTGGGCGCGCACGCCCGAAACGCTTACGCCGTCGAATATCAGCGAGGAGACGCGCGTGTCGTAGAAAATATCGATGCCGTTCTTTTTTGCCGCAGCATCGAGGTATTGCACGAGACCCGCGCCGCCGCCGGAGACTTCGATCGGCATCTGCCCGAAATACTTGCGCTTGCCATCGACGAGCGCCGACTGCCGGCCGTGATTCAGGACAAAGCGCGCGCCTTTGCTGCGCAGCCATGCCATGGTGTCGAGACTTCGCGTGACGAGAATTTCTGACAGATCGGGATCGGTGCGAAAGCTCGTGAGCCGAAAGAGGACGTCGAAGAATTCGTCCGTGGTGTTGGTGCCGAAGTCGCTGTTGGCGGCTTCCTCGTCGGCGATATCGGTGACCCGCCGCAAATCGTCGACGGTTTCATAGGCAAAACGCATCACGCCGCCGGCGAAGCGACTGTTGCCGCCGTGCTCGTCTTCGCTGGCTGCTTCGAGCATCAGAACCTTGGCGCCGTTTTCCAGCGCCGAGAGCGCCGCGCACAGCGCGGCATTGCCCTTGCCTACCACGATTACATCGTATGAAGCGGTCATTGCTTTCTTACGGGGAGATTGGGAATGAAGACGAGAGACAGCACTTTAGGGCGTGGGTTTGCGCGCTGTCAAGGTGTCCCGCGGCGAGTCGCCGCGCCGGTTGAGTTTCGGCGCGCCATGCCGCACAATCGCTGCATAAAACAGACTCGCCGGCCCGTGCCGGCAAACCCGCCCAACCGGAGGATGGATATGAAAATGCTGTCGCGCGCATTGCTGGTGGTGGTGACGTTCGGAG
>JANNPG010000249.1:0-7588 GCA_031399805.1 Betaproteobacteria bacterium
GATTTAGCTTTGCTTGCGGGCGCCGCCAGGGAAGCGACATCGCTTTTGTCCGGGCGTAAAAACAAATCCTGCTAAGCGGCGTGACCCGATCGGCGCCCGCGGATCGGGTTTTTTATTTTTTGTTCCGATATGAATCGTTCAGACTCAATACGCAAATTGCTCGACGAGCGCATCGTCATTCTCGACGGCGCGATGGGCACCATGATCCAGGGCCACAAGCTCGACGAGGCCGGCTATCGCGGCGCGCGCTTCAAGGACTTCGCGCGCGATCTGAAGGGCAACAACGATCTCCTGACGCTCACCCAGCCCGCCATCATTCGCGATATTCACGCGCAATACCTGGCGGCCGGCGCCGACGTGATCGAAACCAATACGTTCAACTCGACGCGAATCGCGCAGGCGGATTACGCGCTCGAGCATCTCGTGCACGAGTTGAACTTCGAAGCGGCGAAGCTCGCGCGCGCGGTGGCCGACGAATTCGAGGGCAGGGAAGGCGCGCCGCGCTTCGTGGCGGGCGCGCTGGGGCCGACCAACCGCACGGCGTCGATTTCGCCCGACGTCAACGATCCGGGCTTTCGCAACGTCACGTTCGACGAACTCGTCGCCACCTACACCGAGGCGGTTCATGGCCTCATCGAGGGCGGCGTCGATTTGTTGTTGCTCGAGACGGTATTCGACACGTTGAACGCCAAGGCCGCGCTGTTTGCGATCGACCAGTATTTCGAAGACCACAAGGTCAGGCTGCCGATCATTATTTCGGGCACGATCACGGATGCTTCCGGCCGCACACTCTCAGGCCAGACCACCGAGGCGTTCTGGAATTCGATGCGCCATGCGCAGCCGCTCGCGATCGGGTTAAATTGCGCGCTCGGCGCGCAATTGATGCGGCCGTATATCGAGGAACTGTCGCAGGTCGCCGATACCTATGTGTCCGCCTATCCCAACGCCGGCCTGCCGAATCCGCTGGCCGAGACGGGCTACGACGAAACGCCGGAATACACCGCGAGCCTGATCAAGGAGTTTGCTCTTAGCGGTTTCGTCAACCTGGTCGGCGGCTGCTGCGGCACCACGCCCGCGCACATCCAGGCGATTGCCGACGCGGTGCGAGGAATCGCGCCGCGCGAAGTGCCGGTGATCGAGAAGCGCACGCGCCTTTCGGGTCTTGAGCCGCTCAACATCGGCGACGATTCGCTCTTCGTCAACGTCGGCGAACGTGCCAACGTCACGGGTTCGAAAGCCTTCGCGCGGCTGATCCTCGCCGGCGATTACGCTCAGGGATTGTCGGTGGCGCGCCAGCAGGTCGAGAACGGCGCGCAGATGATCGACATCAACATGGACGAGGCGATGCTCGACTCGAAGGCGGCGATGACGACCTTCCTGAAACTGATCGCGGCGGAGCCCGACATCTCGCGCGTGCCGGTCATGATCGATTCCTCGAAATGGGAAGTGATCGAAGCGGGACTCAAGTGCGTGCAGGGCAAGTGCGTGGTCAATTCGATCAGCATGAAGGAAGGCGAAGAGGAATTCATAAAACACGCAAAACTCGCGCGTCGCTACGGCGCGGCGGTCGTGGTGATGGCATTCGACACAAAAGGCCAGGCCGACACGCTCGAGCGCCGCCGCGCAATCAGCAAGCGCTCGTACGACATACTCGTCAACGACGTCGGATTCCTGCCCGAAGACGTCATTATCGACCCGAATATCTTCGCGATTGCGACCGGCATCGAGGAGCACAGCAATTACGGCAAGGACTTCATCGCGGCGACGCAGTGGATCCGCGAAAACCTGCCGTACGCGAAAGTGAGCGGCGGGCTGTCGAACATTTCGTTCTCGTTCCGCGGCAACGACGGCGTGCGCGAGGCGATCCACACCGCGTTTCTCTACCACGCGGTCAGGGCCGGCCTCACGATGGCGATCGTCAACGCTGGCCAGATCGGCGTGTACGACGAAATCCCGAAGAAACTGCTCGAACACGCCGAGGACATTATCTTCAATCGCCGGCCGGATGCCGCCGAGCGCATGGTGAAGTTCGCGGAGTCGGTGAAAACCGGCGGCAAGGTTCAGCTCGAAGACCTCGAATGGCGGAAGGGGACGGTGGAAGCGCGGCTCACCCACGCGCTGGTCAGGGGCATCACGGATTTCGTCGTCGCCGACACCGAGGAGGCGCGCCAGAAACTGCTCGCCCAGGGCGGGCGACCGATCCAGGTGATCGAAGGCCCGCTGATGGACGGCATGAACGTGGTCGGCGACCTCTTTGGCGCGGGCAAGATGTTCCTGCCGCAGGTCGTGAAGAGCGCGCGCGTGATGAAGCAGGCGGTCGCACACCTGATACCGTTTATCGAAGCGGAAAAATTGAAATCGGGCGATTCGCGGCCCAAGGGCAAGATTGTGCTGGCGACGGTGAAGGGCGACGTGCACGACATCGGGAAAAATATCGTGGCCGTCGTGCTCCAGTGCAACAACTACGAAGTCATCAACCTGGGCGTGATGGTGCCGTGGCAGAAGATCGCGCAGGTCGCGCGCGACGAGAAATGCGACATCATCGGGCTGTCGGGTCTCATCACGCCGTCACTCGAGGAAATGGCGCACAACGCGCGCGAGATGGAGCGCGAGGGTTTCGAGATTCCGCTCTTGGTCGGCGGGGCGACGACTTCGCGCACGCATACGGTCGTCAAGATCGCGCCGGGTTATCACGGCCCGGTGATCTGGGTGCCGGATGCGTCGCGCAGCGTGAGCGTGTGCAGCAACCTCTTGTCGGACGAGTTGCGGGACGGTTATCTGGCCGAGGTGAAAGCGGAATACGCGCGCATCAAGACGCAGCACGAGGCGAAGGCGGGCCCCGGGCCCATGTTGAAGCTGGCGGAAGCGCGCCGGCACGGCTTTAAAACTGACTGGAGTACTTACACGCCATCGGTGCCGTCGTTCCTTGGATTGAAGCACCTCAAGAACTACACGCTCGCCGAAATCGCCGGGCACATCGACTGGGCGCCGTTTTTCCAGACGTGGGAGCTCGCCGGCGCGTATCCGAAAATTCTCGATGACGAAATCGTCGGCGTCGAGGCGCGCAAAGTGCTCGCCGACGGCCAGGCGATGCTGAAAAAAATCGTCGACGGCAAATGGCTCACCGCCAACGCGGTGTTCGGCATTTTCCCGGCGGCAGGCGTCAACGGCGGCGACGACATCGAAATTTACGCCGACGAAAAGCGCGACCGCGTGCTGATGACGTGGCACAACCTGCGCCAGCAGAACGTGAAGCCGACCGGCCGGTCCAATCTGTGCATCGGTGACTTTATCGCACCCAAGGCGTCGGGCGTCAGGGACTACATCGGCGCGTTTGCCGTCACCGCGGGCGTCGGCATCGACAAGCGGGTGAAAGCGTACGAAGACCAGCACGACGATTACAACGCGATCATGTTAAAAGCACTCGCCGACCGTCTGGCGGAGGCGTTCACCGAGCTTCTGCACAAGCGCGTGCGCCGGGAGTTCTGGGGCTACGCGAACGACGAGAGTCTCGACAACGCTGCGCTGATCGCCGAGCAGTATCGCGGCATCCGTCCGGCGCCCGGCTACCCGGCGTGTCCCGACCACACCGAAAAAGGCGCGCTCTTCGACCTCTTGCGTGCGCCCGAGATCGGCATCACCCTGACCGAAAGCTACGCGATGTGGCCGGCGTCGTCGGTCAGCGGCTTTTACCTGGCGCATCCGCAGTCGCAGTATTTCGCGGTCGGCAGGATCGCGCGCGACCAGGTCGAGGATTACGCGCGGCGCAAGAACATGCCGGTCGCCGACGTCGAGCGCTGGTTGGCGCCCTACCTCGCGTACGAACCCGCGGCGGTTGCGCGCCCGGCGCAACCCGCGGTCGCGTAAGAACTGCGTGTTTTCCACCGCCGAGGTTGAGCAATTTGAGCGTGACGGCTATGTCGTCGTGCGCGGCCTCGCGGCGCGCGATGAGTGCTCTGCGATCAGGGCGATCGCGGAGCGCGATCTCGCGGCGCAAAAGCCGCCCGTCGAATACGAAGCCGATACGAAATATCCGGGCGCGCCGGCCTCGCTCGACGCGCCGGGCGGGCGCACCGTGCGCCGGCTCCTGCAGGCGTGCGCGCGCGACGCGGCAATCGCGCGCTGGGCGGCGCAGCCTGCAATCGCGGGGCGCCTCAAACAATTGCTCGGCCCGCGCGTCGAGCTCTCGCAGGTGCATCACAACTGCGTGATGACGAAGAACCCGAGCTACAGCAGCATCACGAGCTGGCACCAGGACATCCGCTACTGGTCGTTCGCGCGGCCGGAGCTGGTATCGGTGTGGCTGGCGCTCGGCCGCGAGTACTTCGAGAACGGCTGTTTGCTGGTGCTGCCGGGCTCGCACAAACTGGATTTCACCGCGGAGCAGCTCGATGAATCGTTGTTCCTGCGCGCCGATTTCGAAAGCAACAAGCCGCTGATCCGCGCCCAGCGCCGCGTCGAACTCGGGGCAGGCGACGTGCTCTTTTTCCATTGCCGGCTCTTCCACGCGGCTGGGCACAACCAGACCGCGGATACCAAGTTTTCCCTCGTGTTTACTTATCGCGCGGCCGACAACCTGCCGCTGCCCGGCACGCGTTCGGCGTCGCTGCCCGACGTTCCGTTGCCGGATTAATCTGCCGCGTCAGCTTCTTGCCCATCACCCATCACCCATCACCCGACCCATGCACATTCACATCCTTGGCATCTGCGGCACGTTCATGGGCGGCGTCGCGGCGATTGCGAAGGCCGCCGGCCATGCCGTGACGGGTTGCGACGCGAACGTGTATCCGCCGATGAGCACCCAGCTCGAGACGCAGGGCATCAAGCTCATCGAGGGTTTCGGCGCCGACCAGTTGAACTTGAAGCCCGACGTGTTCGTGATCGGCAACGTGGTGTCGCGCGGCAACGCGCTGATGGAGGAAATTCTCAATCGCGGACTGCCGTACATCTCGGGTCCGCAATGGCTCGCCGAAAACGTCCTGCGCGGCCGCTGGGTGCTCGCGGTCGCCGGCACCCACGGCAAGACCACGACGAGCGCGATGCTGGCGTGGATACTCGAGCACGCGGGGCTCAAGCCCGGTTTCCTGATCGGCGGCGTGCCGGAAAATTTCGGCATCTCCGCCCGCTTGCCTGGCTCCCCCCCCATCCCGGTTGCCCCCTCGCCTGTCGCGACAGGCTGTCCCCCTCACCAAGGGGGAAGGAGAGAGTTTCCCCTCCCCCTTGATGGGGGAGGGCCAGGGAGGGGGTGCGACATCTCTTCTTTCTTTGTCATTGAAGCTGACGAATACGACACCGCGTTCTTCGACAAGCGCTCGAAGTTCGTGCATTACGCGCCGCGCACCGCGGTGCTCAACAATCTCGAATTCGACCACGCCGATATTTTTTCCGACCTGGCGGCGATCGAAACGCAGTTCCACCACCTCGTGCGCACCGTCCCCGGCAACGGACTCATCATCACGAATGGTGCTGACGCGTCGTTGCGGCGCGTGCTGGATAAAGGCTGCTGGACGCCGGTGGAACACTTCAATGCCGCAAACGGCTGGCAGGCGGGCGCAGGGCGCTTCACCGTGAGTTTCGACGGCAAGCCGCAGGGCGAGGTGAAGTGGGACCTCGTCGGCGCGCACAATCAGCATAACGCGCTCGCAGCAATTGCCGCCGCACGCCACGCGGGGGTGCCGGTCGCGCACGCCATCGCGGCGCTTGCGCAATTCAGGAACGTCAAGCGCCGGCTGGAGACGCGCGGCACCGTCGACGGCATCACCGTCTACGACGACTTTGCGCACCACCCGACCGCGATCAGGACCACGCTCGCGGGATTGCGCGGCAAGGTCGGCAAAGCGAGAATACTCGCTGTGCTCGAACCACGTTCCAACACCATGAAGCTTGGCGTCATGAAGGATGCGCTCGCCGGCAGCCTCGCCGCGGCCGACCGCGTGTACTGCTACGGCGCAGGGCTCGGGTGGAACCCGACCGCGGCGCTGGCACCGCTCGGCGGCAAGGCTGAAATTCATCACGACATTCCGCGGCTCGTTGCGGCAATCACCGCGGCAGCGCACGCAGGCGATCACGTGCTGATCATGAGCAACGGCGGCTTCGGCGGCATTCACGACAAGCTGCTCGCACAATTGAAAGCCGGCCATGGCTGACACGCTGCACGATCTCGCGCTCATCATCCGCTCGCGTTTCCCCGTGGTGCAGGTCGAGACGCGCGAGGAGACGCGCATCATGAAGCTCCTCGAACGCGTCGCCAACCTCGAAGGCTGGGCGCTCTTTGTGTGGTCGGTCACCGATGGCTTAAAGCGCGTTCCGCGCACGGACGTGATGACCCAGACCTATGAATTCCAGGATGCGCTGCGCCACATCGACAAGACGCCGCAAAACGGCGTGTATACGATGCTCGACGCGCAGCCTTACTTCGAAGATCCGGTTAACGTGCGCCTGATCAAGGAGATCGCGCAGGATTACTACAAGACCGCGCGCACCATGGTCTTCATCGGCGCAAAGCTCGATTTGCCGGCCGATCTCGCGCGCATGAGCGCGCGCTTCAGCCTGCCGCTGCCGGATGTCGCGCGGGTGCGCGAAATGTTCAAGGAAGAAGCGCAGTTGTGGCAGCGCCAGGAGGGCGGTTCGTTGAAGGGCGACCAGCAGGCGGTCGAATTGATGGTGCAGCATCTCGCCGGCATGTGCGAGGAAGACGCGCGCCGCCTCATTCGCGAGGCGATACGCGATGACGGGATGATCAATCTCGATGACGCGCAGCGTGTGTTGAAATTCAAGCGCGACGCGCTGGGTCAGGGCGGGCTGCTCGAATTCGAAATGGACACCGGCAACTTCACCGAGGTCGGCGGCCTGGACGGATTGAAGCGCTGGCTCGAACTGCGGCGCATCGCTTTCGCCGGCGATGCGGCCAAGCTCGGCGTCGATCCGCCCAAGGGCGTGCTGCTCCTCGGCGTGCAGGGCGCGGGCAAGAGTATGGCGGCCAAAGCCATCGCCGGTTCGTGGAACGTGCCGCTGATGCGGCTCGACTTCGGCGTGCTCTACAACAAGTTTCACGGCGAGTCCGAGCGCAATCTGCGCGAGGCGTTGAAGCAGGCCGAAGCCATGGCGCCGTGCGTGCTGTGGATCGACGAGATCGAGAAAGGTCTCGCCTCCGACGGCGGGGCGAGCGATGGCGGCGTTTCGCGCCGCATGCTCGGCACGGTGCTCACCTGGATGGCGGAGCGCACCGCCAAAGTGTTTCTCGTAGCCACTGCCAACGATGTCACGCAGCTGCCGCCGGAACTGCTGCGCAAGGGGCGCATGGACGAAATCTTTTTTGTCGATCTGCCGGAAGCCGCCACGCGCGCCGACATTTTTCGCATCCATCTCAGGAAGCGCAAGCTCGATGCGGCGAAATTCGACCTGTCGCAACTGGCGGTGGCCGCCGATGGTTTCTCGGGCGCGGAAATCGAACAGGCGATCGTGGCCGCGATCTACGAAGCGCTGGCCGCGAAGCAGCCGCTGGCAACCGCGCACGTGCTCGCCGAAATCGGCCGCACGCGGCCGTTGTCGGTGGTGATGGCGGAGAAAGTGCAGCGGCTGCGCGAGT
>JANNPG010000639.1:0-11118 GCA_031399805.1 Betaproteobacteria bacterium
TTTTCCTGTTGCGACCAGGTCGTGCCGCTTCGCACGAAAACGTAGGCTGCGCCGCTGCTCCCGCTGAAACGGCTCGAGCCGACCAGCGCGGTACCGCCTTCGCGGTCGATAAGCGCATCTCGAATTCCGAGGGCGCGACGGTATCTCTGCAGCAGTCGCATTTTGCGTACGGCAATTCGCTCGGTTTCCTAAATGGCTACCCGAGTTCGCGCCACTGGGTGAGTTGCGCGGTGATTGCCGGCAAGGGCGACGCCATGCAGCGCGACGACTGGTATACGTCGGCGCGCGACCCGGCGGGACTCGACGCGCCGGAGACGGTCGGCAAAACCGCCGGTGAGCGTGCGTTGGCCCGTTTCGGCGCCAAGAAAATTCCCACCGCGCAGGTGCCGGTGCTGTTCGAAGCGCCGGTCGCCGCCTCTTTGCTGGGCCATTTCGTGTCGGCTGTGAGCGGCGGCAGCCTTTACCGAAAATCATCGTTTCTCGTCGACAGCCTCGGCAAGACCGTATTTTCGCCGCTGGTCGAAATTACAGAAGACCCGTGGATCCGGACGGGCGAGGCGAGCAGCCCGTTCGACGAGGAAGGTGTTGCGACCTGTCGCCGCAAAGTGGTCGAACGCGGTGCGGTGCAGGGATATTTTCTTGGCAGCTATTCCGCGCGCAAGCTCGGCATGCAAACTACCGGCAATGCCGGCGGCACGCATAACCTGCTGCTCGCAAGCACCGGCGAAGACTTCCCGCAGCTCCTGAAAAAGATGGGGCGCGGGCTGCTGGTTACCGAGATGCTGGGTTCCGGCATCAACATGGTCACCGGGGATTATTCGCGCGGCGCGGCCGGTTTCTGGATCGAAAACGGCGAAATTGCCTACCCGGTGCAGGAAATCACCGTCGCCGGAAACCTGAAGGAGATGTTTCTCGGCATCGCAGCGGCGGGCACCGACGTGGTCAAACGCGGTTCCAAGCAATGCGGCTCGGTGCTGATCGAGCGCATGACGGTCGGCGGCGATTGACGTCGCCGGGCGCATACTGTTCACTCACGCGGGCAATGCTTAGACTATGGGCGTTTCACTATAGTCGTTTCGATCCCAACCGGAGGAGGAAAATGAAAAGACGTGCATTTTTGCAGAAGGCGGCCGCAGGCCTCGCCGCGGGAACCGTTGCGGCGCCGGCGATTGCGCAGTCACCGCCGGCACAACCGACCATCACCTGGCGAATGGCTGCGAGCTGGCCGAAGAGCTTGGACACCGTGTTTGGCGGCGCAGAGCTCATCGCCAAAAGGGTCGGCGAGATCACCGACGGCAAATTCCAGATCCGCGTCTTCGCGGCCGGCGAGATCGTGCCTGCGTTGCAGGTGCTGGATGCCGTCCAGGCCGGCACGGTAGAGCTCGGTCACACCGCGCCCTATTACTACTTCGGCAAGGATCCCGCCTTCGCTTTCGGCACGGCAGTGTGCTTCGGCATGAACACGCGGCAGCAGAATGCCTGGTGGTACTTCGGCGGCGGCTCTGAGGCCATGACGCCGCTGTTCAAGGATTATGGCTGCATTCCGCTGCTCGCCGGAAACACGGGTTGCCAGATGGGTGGCTGGTGGCGCAAGGAGATCAAGTCGCTTGCCGATCTCAAGGGTGTCAAGATGCGCATCAGCGGCATGGCGGGCCTGATCCTCGCCAAACTCGGCGTGGTGCCGCAGCAGCTTGGCGCGCCGGACATTTATCCGGCGCTGGAGAAAGGCACGATCGACGCGGCGGAGTGGGTCGGCCCGTACGACGACGAGAAGCTCGGCATTAACAAGGTCGCCAAGTTCTACTACTACCCGGGGTTCTGGGAGGGGGGGCCGATGCTGATGACGCTCGTCAATGAGAAGAAATGGAACGAGTTGCCCAAGTCCTACCAGGCTGCGTTGCTCGCTGCCTGCGGCGAGCTGAACGCCTGGATGCCTGCGAAGTACGATGCGCAGAATCCGCCGGCACTGCGCCGGCTGGTGGCGAGCGGCACCGTCCTGAAGCCGTTCCCGAGGGCGGTGATGGAGGCGGCCGAAAAAGCGTCGTACGAGGTGTACGACGAGATGAGCGCGAAGAGCCAGCACTTCAAGCGCATCTATCCCGATTGGAAGAAATTCCGCGATGAGCAGTTCCTGTGGTTCCGCGTGGCGGAATCAAGCTACGACAACTACGCCTTCAACTCCAAGCTGGGCCAGCCTGCTTCTGCGGCCCGCGCTCCGGAAAAAGGCGCGAAGAAATAGTTCTGCTGCGGCAACCTTCAAACTCCGCTGCGGCGGGGTTTTTTATTTCGCGCTTGGGGTGCTGAAGTCGGGCGGCGGTGCCGGTTCCTCCTGCTCCTTGCGCTCCTGGTCCGACAAGGGGACCTCGATGCGGACTGAGCCCGGGTCGACGCCGGTGCCTTTGTCGAGGAGTCCGGTGACCAGGCCCGGCCAGAAGATGACGATGGTCACCATGATGAGCTGCAGCACCACCCACGGGATCGCGCCCCAGTAGATCGCTGAACTTTTCACCTCCTTCGGTGCGATGCCGCGCAGGTAGAAGAGCGCGAAGCCGAACGGCGGATGCATGAACGAGGTCTGCATGTTCACGCACAGCAGCACGCCGAACCAGATGAGGTCGATGCCGAGCTTGGCGGCGACCGGTGCGAGCAGCGGGACGATGATGAACGCAATCTCGAAGAAGTCGAGAAAGAAGGCGAGGAAGAATACGAAGATGTTGACGAACACGAGGAAACCGACCTTGCCGCCCGGCAGGCCGGTGAGCAGGTGCTCGATCCAGAGATCGCCGTTCACGCCGCGAAAGACGAGTGTGAAGATGGTCGAGCCGATCAGGATGAAGATCACCATCGCCGTGATGCGCATCGTCATTTGCGACGCCTGGGCGATCAGGCCGCGCAGCGGGCGGATGATCACCGCTTCCCACAGGACGACCGCCAGCCCGGTGTAGAAGACGATGAAAAGGGGCGCCCGGGCCACGCCGAAAAACGCCTTCGCGGCGGCGACCAGCGCCGCCGGCATCGATGCTTGCGCCCACAGAACGATCCCCGGCACGGCGAGCATCGTGATGGCGACCAGCGCGATCCAGGCGGCGATCCGGCCGCGCCGCGAGAATTCCGGGCGATGCAGGACGGCCAACACGATCGCCCCCACCATGCCCATCGCGCCGCCCTCGGTCGGCGTCGCGAGCCCGAGGAAGATGGTGCCGAGCACGAGAAAGATCAGCACCACCGAGGGCACGATCCCCCACAGGCACTTCTTCACGAGCGGCCAGCCGGACATCGTGCGCGACTCGCGCGGTATCCCCGGCACCCACTGCGGCTTCACGATGCTCACGCACAGCACGTACAGGCTGAATAAAAGGACCTGCACCAGGCTCGGGCCCCAGGCCCCGGCGTACATGTCGCCGACCGAGCGGCCGAGCTGGTCGGCCAGTATGATCAGCACGAGCGACGGCGGAATGAGCTGGGTAATGGTGCCCGAGGCCGCGATCACGCCGGTTGCGAATTTCATGTCGTAGCCGTAGCGCATCATGACCGGCAGCGAAATTAGACCCATCGCGATCACCGAGGCGGCGACGGTGCCGGTGATGGCGCCGAGGATCGCGCCGACCACGATCACGGCATAGCCGAGCCCGCCGCGCACCGGGCCGAAAAGCTGGCCGAGTCCGTCGAGCAGGTCCTCGGCGAGGCCGCAGCGCTCGAGGATCGCGCCCATCAGCGTGAAGAACGGGATCGCGAGCAGCGTGTCGTTCGCGAGGATGCCGAACACGCGTTCGGGCAGCGCCTGCATCAGGCTGAAGTCGAAAAATCCGTGATTGATCGCGATGAAGCCGAAGAACAGGCCCACGGCTGCCAGCGAGAACGCCACCGGGTAGCCGATCAGCATGAAGACGACCAGCCCGCCGAACATCAGGGGCGCCATCATGTCATGTGGAATCATTGCAGCGGCCTGTCGTAGTGCAGATCCGCCTTCATGTGCCCGGTCAGCATCGCGATGCGCTTGATCAGCTCGGAGATTCCCTGCAGGCTGAGCAGCGCGAATCCGAGCGGCAGGAAGATCTTGACTGGCCAGCGAACCAGGCCGCCGGCATTGCCGGAGATCTCACCCTCGGTCCAGGAGTTGTAGAAAATCGGCCAGGACAAGTAGCACATGATCAGCGTGGCCGGCAGCAGGAACAGGACCGCGCCGAAAATATCGATCCAGATCTGGCGGCGCGTCGAGACGTTGGTATACACGATGTCGACCCGTACGTGCTCGTTTCTCTTCAACGTATAAGAGGCGCCGAGCATGACCAGGGCGCCGAACATGTACCACTGGATTTCCAGCCAGGCGTTGGAGCTGATGCTGAACGCATAGCGCGAGAACGCGTTGCCGGCGCTGATGAAGCAGGAGAGCAGCACCAGCCAGTTGGCGATCCCCGCAAGCTTCTCGTTGAGTTTGTCGACGACTTGCGAAAACGCGAGCAGGATGCGCATGCCGTGTTGCTTCCTGTAGATGCGCAGTCGCACGCCGCGCTGGGCGTAATCATACGGGCAACTTGCATCGCGGGCAAAACTTGTATGCGGGTGCGTCGGCGCATGGCGACCAGTCTCGTCGCACCGTGCGCGACAGCGCGTATCGAACGCTATCGCGGCGCCCGCGCGGCCGCGGGCGCGCAGCCCGCAAGGCCTGCGAGCGAATTTGATTAACCATGGTAAAATCAACAATTTAGAAACGAAACCAAGGCATGTTCTCCAGCCACGAAACCATCGCTAACTTCGATCCTGAGTTGTCGTGGGCGCTCGAACGCGAAGCGCAGCGTCAGGAAGACCATATCGAATTGATCGCCTCGGAGAATTACACCAGTCCGCGCGTGCTCGCGGCGCAAGGCTCGGTGCTGACCAACAAATACGCCGAAGGCTATCCCGGCAAGCGCTATTACGGCGGCTGCCAGTATGTCGATGTCGTCGAGCAGCTCGCGATCGACCGCGCCTGCGAATTGTTCAATGCCGAGTACGCGAATGTGCAGCCGCATTCGGGGTCGCAGGCCAATTTCGCCGTGTATTCCGCGGTGTTGCATCCGGGCGACACCATACTTGGCATGTCGCTTGCGCACGGCGGCCACCTGACCCACGGCGCCACGGTCAACATCAGCGGCAAGCTCTATCACGCATTAACGTACGGGCTCGATCCGGCGACCGAAGCGATCGATTACCATCAGGTCGAAGAGCTGGCGCGCATGCACCAGCCCAAGCTGATCGTCGCCGGCGCCTCGGCATACGCGCTCGCCATCGATTGGCAGCGCTTTCGCGAAATCGCCGACGGCGTCGGTGCGTTGCTCATGGCCGACATCGCGCATTACGCCGGCCTGATCGCGGCGGGGGTTTACCCGAGTCCGGTCGGCATCGCGGACTTCGTCACCTCTACCACGCACAAAACCCTGCGCGGGCCGCGCGGCGGCTTGATACTCGCCGGCGCCGAGCACGAGAAGCTGCTCAACGCGTCAATTTTTCCTGGCAGCCAGGGTGGCCCGCTGATGCACGTGATCGCCGCCAAGGCTGTCGCGTTCAAAGAGGCTTCGAGTCCCGGTTTCAAGGAGTATCAGCGGCAGGTGGTGGTCAATGCGCAGACGATGGCGCGTACGCTGCAGAAACGCGGCTGCCGCATCGTGTCCGGACGCACCGATTGCCACCTGTTCCTGGTCGATCTGAGCGCGAAGCACGTGACCGGCAAGGACGCCGAAGACGCGCTCGGCCGCGCGCATATTACGGTCAACAAGAACTCCGTCCCGAACGATGTGCAGAAGCCGGCGGTAACCAGCGGCATCCGGCTCGGCTCGCCGGCGATCACCACGCGCGGCTTCGGCGTCGTGGAAACCGAAGAGCTCGCGAACCTGATCGCCGACGTGCTCGAAGCGCCGCGCGACGATAATGTGATCGCGCGCGTTGCGTCAGCCGCGAAAGCGCTGTGCGCGAAGTTTCCGGTGTACGGAAAGTGAGGAGTGAGGCGTGAGGCGTGAGGCGTGAGGAGAACATCAGCGAAGCGGCGGGACCTGTTTTAACCCGCCTCACCCCTCACGCCTCATACCTCCCGACGTAGCCAGCCATGCATTGCCCATTCTGCAAAGCAGACGATACGCAGGTCATCGACTCGCGTGTCAACGACGACGGCGACAGCATACGCCGGCGGCGGCGCTGTGCCGCGTGCAACAAGCGCTTCACGACCTATGAAACAGTCGAACTGCGCATGCCGCAGCTTGTGAAGCAGGACGGCAGCCGTACCGAATTCGATCTCGACAAGTTGCGCACGGGGTTCATGCGCGCGTTGCACAAGCGCCCGGTGCCCACACCGCTCGTGGATGACGCGGTGGCGACGGTTACGCAGCAGGTGCTGGCGCTGGGCGAGCGCGAAATCGAGTCGCGCCGCGTTGGCGAGATGGTGATGAAGGAACTCTATAAGCTGGACAAGGTCGCGTATATCCGTTTCGCATCGGTTTACAAAAGCTTCCAGGACGTCGACGATTTCCAGGACGCGATCCACGAAGTGCAGAAGCCGTCCGGCAAAGGCAAGTAAGAGGTGAGGGGTGAGGCGTGAGGCGTCAGGCGTCAGGCGGAAGGCAAAAGACAATGCTTCTCTTGCTGTTTCTCCTTCACCCCTCACGCCTTTCGCCTCACGCTCTTTTGTCCTCGGCGCTGCGGGCGTGCCCCTCAAGGGGGTATGGAAAAGAATCTCGGCGATTGATAACGGATGATTGAAGCGGCTGATCAAGAGTTCATGGCGCGCGCACTGCAACTCGCCGAGCGCGGCCTCTACACGACGACACCCAATCCGCGTGTCGGCTGCGTGATCGCGCGCGACGGCGCCGTCGCGGGTGAGGGCTGGCATGAGCGCGCGGGCGGCCCGCATGCCGAAATAGTGGCGCTTCATGCGGCGGGCGACCGCGCACGCGGCGCCACCGCCTATGTGACTCTCGAGCCCTGCCATCATCACGGACGCACGCCGCCGTGCGACGAGGCGTTGATTGCGGCCGGCGTCGTACGCGTGGTCGTCGCCATGCCGGACCCCGACCCGCGAACATCCGGGCAGGGCAGTGCGCGGCTTCAAGCGGCGGGCATAACCGTCGAAACCGGCGTGCTGGAGAACGAGGCGCGCGCGGTCAATCGCGGCTTCGTGTCGCGCGTGACGCGCGGGCGGCCGTGGGCGCGCATGAAAATCGCCGCCAGCCTGGATGGCAGGACGGCGTTGATGAACGGCAAGAGCCAATGGATAACGGGCGAGGCGGCGCGCAGCGACGGGCATCACTGGCGCGCGCGCGCGTGCGCGGTGCTGACCGGGATCGGTACCGTGCGCGACGACGATCCGCGCTTGACCGTGCGCGCGGTGGCGACTTTGCGGCAGCCGTTGCGCGTGGTGATCGACAGCCGCCTGGAATTGCCGCCCCGCGCGCGCATACTCGAAGGCGGCGGCGTGCTGATTGCCTGCGCCGCGGCCGACCCGGCGAAAACCGCACGCTTGCAGGACGCGGGTGCAGAGATCGTCGCCATGCCGAACACGGCGGGCAAAGTCGATCTGCCGGCGCTGATGCAGGAACTGGGCCGGCGCGGCATCAATGAACTGCACATCGAGGCCGGCCATAAACTCAATGGCTCGTTGCTCAATGAAGGTTGTGTCGACGAATTGCTGCTCTATCTGGCACCCTGTCTCATTGGCGATCGCGCGCGCGGCATGGCGGACCTGCCGGAGCTTGCCGATCTCGCCGCGCGACACGCGTTGAGGATCGACGAGTTGCGCATGATCGGTGGCGATATCCGGATCCTGGCTGAATTGAAAGTGAAATAGATATGTTTACCGGAATCATCGAGGCCGTCGGCCACCTGCGCGAAATCAAACCCGCCGCAGGCGGGGCGCGTATCGCCCTCGACGCCGGCGCGCTCGATCTGGCCGACGTCAAAATCGGCGACAGCATTGCGATCAACGGCGTCTGCCTGACGGTGGTGGCGCTGGCGGCGGGCCAGCTGTCTTTCGACGTATCGCGCGAGACGCTCGCCGGCACCGCCGGCTTCGCGCAGCGCGCGCAGGTGAATCTAGAAAAATCCCTGCGGCTCGCCGACCGGCTCGGCGGCCATCTGGTGAGTGGGCACGTCGACGGCGTCGGCAGCGTGGTGCGGATTGATGCCGTGGGTGACAATCGTTTGCTTGAAATCGAAGTGCCGCGCGACCTCGCGAAATATATCGCGCGCAAAGGCTCCATCGCCGTGAATGGCGTAAGCTTAACGGTGAACACCGTGAACGGCACGACGTTCGAGGTCAACCTGATACCGCACACGCTGGCGGTAACCAACCTGAATGAACTCGTCGTCGCGTCGGCGGTCAATCTCGAAGTCGATATGCTCGCGCGTTACGCCGAACGTTGGTCTGAATTCAAGGATTAGAATCCCTGGCATGGCAATCAGCCCGACCACCGAAATCATCGCCGACATCCGTGCCGGCAGGATGGTAATCCTCGTCGACGAGGAAGATCGCGAGAACGAGGGTGACCTCGTGCTGGCGGCGGATTTCGTCACACCGGAGGCGATCAATTTCATGGCCCGCTACGGTCGCGGTCTGATCTGCCTGACGCTGACGGAAGAGAAGTGCCGCAGCCTCAATCTGCCGCTGATGGTGACCAACAACAGTTCCCCGCTGGGTACCAATTTCACGGTGTCGATCGAAGCCGCGGAAGGCGTGACGACGGGTATTTCCGCCGCCGACCGCGCGCGCGCACGGTGCAGGCGGCGGTGCGCGCCGATGCGGGCCCCGCGGATATCGTGCAACCCGGCCATATTTTTCCGCTGCTGGCGAAGAACGGCGGCGTGCTGGTGCGCGCGGGGCACACCGAAGCGGGCTGCGATCTCGCGCAACTGGCGGGCGCAACACCCGCGACGGTGATTTGCGAGATACTCAAGGACAACGGCGAGATGGCGCGCTTGCCGGATCTCATTGAGTTCGCCCGCCAGCATGGGCTGAAAATCGGCACGATTGCGGATCTGATTCATTACCGCAGCCGTACCGAATCGCTGGTGAGCCGCGTGTCCGAGCGCGATATCGAAACCGTGCATGGCAAGTTCCGTCTCATCGTCTACAGCGATACGATAGGGCAGGCGACACACCTGGCGCTGGTGAAGGGCCGGATCAAGGCGGACAGCGAAGTACTGGTGCGCGTGCACGAGCCGTTGTCGGTGATCGATCTCCTGGACGTGAAGAGCGCGAGCCATTCGTGGAACTTCAACCAGGCGCTGGCGGCGGTGAGCCGCGCCGAATGCGGCGTCATCGTTCTCTTGCACCGGCCCGAATCGGCAGCCGACCTCGTTGAGCGCGCCCAGCCGGGGGCGATCGCGGCGCCGCAGAGAAATGCGCTGCGCACCTATGGCATCGGCGCGCAGATTCTGCGCGATTTAAAGGTCACGAAAATGCGTTTGCTGGCGAAGCAACGTAGAATGCCGAGCATGGCGGGGTTCGATCTGCAGGTGACGGGCTATTTGCAGCCGGAAGACGCCGTTAAATAAGCGTGGTCATGACGAAATACGATTCGATCGAAGAGATAGAGGCGGGGACCGACGGTGCGGGTCTCAGCATCGGTATCGTCGTCGCGCGCTTCAACGCCGGCGTCGGCGACGGGTTACTCGCGAGCTGCACCGCCGCGCTCGTCAGGCTCGGCGTTGGCGCCGATAATGTCACGATAGTGAACGTGCCCGGCGCGCTCGAAGTGCCGCTCGTGTTGCAGCGCATGGCGGGCACGGATGATTTTGATGCGTTGATCGCGCTCGGCGCCGTGATCCGGGGCGAGACTTACCATTTTGAAATTGTCGCTAACGAGTCGGCGCGCGGCATCATGTCGGTGCAGCTCGATACCGGCATTCCCATCGCCAACGGCATCCTCACCGCCGAGAATGACAGTCAGGCCGAGTCGCGCATGGCGCAAAAGGGCGCCGATTGCGCCGCGGTCGCCGTGGAAATGGCGAACCTCCTGCGCGAACTCGAGCCGCGATGACGCGGATCCCGGCGCCCACGGTGCACAAGACCAGCCGCCGGCGCTCGCGCGAATTTGCCATGCAGGGTTTGTACCAATGGCAGCTTGCCGGCACCGACGCGGCAACCATCGAGAGCCAGATGGCGGTGGCCAAGGGGTTCGAGAAAACGGATCGCGCCTATTTCTCGTCGCTGCTCGCCGGCGCGATTCGCGAAGCCGGGCGGCTCGAAGAGTCGCTGCAGCCGTATCTCGACCGCAAGTGCGCCGAGTTGAGCCCGGTCGAGCGCGCGATACTGTTTCTCGCGGCATATGAGCTGGAAAATCATCCCGATATTCCGTACCGGGTCGTAATTAACGAAGCTGTCGAGCTCGCCAAGAGTTATGGCGGCACCGACGGCTTCAAGTACGTGAACGGTGTGCTCGACCGGCTGGCGGCGGACAAGCGCGCGCACGAGATCGTGCGCAGGTAGCGGCGGGCGAATATTGCGAGGTCGACCATGGACGACAAATTAAAACGCAAGATCATGCTTTTTTATGCGGGCGGCATCGTCAACGCCTTGCTCGGGCTGTATGTGCTGATCGAGGGCTTGTCGTTTCTGCCGGCCGACACCGCGCGCACGCTCGCGATTGTGTTCTTCCTGTTTGCGGCGGTCGACTTCTACCTGCCGTATTCGCTGAAAAACAAATGGCTCGCCGATAATGCCGGGAAAGAGCGCCAGGGCACCGATCCGGTCCAGCGCCCATAACAGTTAAGGAAGCTCTGACTAAGTCCTCAACCGTTCGCCCTGATGTATAGAAGGGTGAACGGGTTTGCTCGGTAGTCGCGATGCTCGTGCTTCTATACATCAGCACGAACGGACGTAATCAGAACTTCCTTAATTCGATGGAAACGCCGATAAACGCGGATGAACGCCGATAAGGTCATAACAAAAAAATGATAGCCACAAAGAAAGCAGAGAACGGCGGAAATTTGAATCCGATATATTTTTGCCCCTATCCGTGAGTGCCATGTTCTATATCGCCCGTGTTTTTATCGGCGTTAATCGGCGTTCATCTGCGGCTAAAAAGATTTTGGGTTTTCCCGACCGGGTTTGATGACCTCCGAATTCGAGCTGATCCGGCGTTATTTCAC
>JANNPG010000660.1:0-1507 GCA_031399805.1 Betaproteobacteria bacterium
GCTAAACAAGCTGCAAAATCCATTCACGTTGGGTCTCCTTTGTTGGTGGTGGCTGGAACGTTTGGCAAAACATTCATACCACACCATCAGGGATGGCCCAACGCCTTTCCTAATTTGGATGATAGTGATCGCCGATAGACGCCGGTAAAAATTCTTCTGTTCATTTCTGTCGATATTTTCTGGAGTTATCCGCGTGCATCTGCGTTCATCGGCGGTTCCATCGTGTTTTGCGGTGGCTGTCAGGCCACGGTCGTAAGGGCGGCGTCGAGATGGCTGGCCTCGCCCCATGCTTCAAGATGCCACGCACCGCCCTCGTAGCGAAAGCGGTTGAGGCCGGTATTGACCAGATCGAAGGTGCGCAGCGCCATCAGATCCATGCCGTTCGCCGCGCGGTACGCGACGTCGCACACGAGTCCATGCGTGACCACGACCACCAGTTGATTGACATGGCGCCCGGCGATTTCGGCGAGGCACGCGAGCGCGCGGTCGCGAAACGTCCGCGCGCTCTCGCCGCCGGGCACCGTGTAATCGGGATCGCGGCTCTTGAAGCGTGCATACGTCTCGGGATGCTGCGCCTGCATTTCCGGCCCGGTGAGCCCTTCCAGCACGCCAAAATGCCGCTCGCGCAGGCGCGGCTCGACGACCAACTCGTGACCCGTCGCCTGGGCGACGCTGCACGCAGTGAGATGCGCGCGTCCGGCATCGCTGCTGTAGAGCGCGTCGAACGCGATATCTTTCATGCGCTGCGCAAGGAGATGCGCCTGGCGCTTGCCGGCGTCGGAGAGCGGGCTATCCGATTGGCCCTGCATGCGCCGCTCGCGGTTCCATACGGTTTCGCCGTGGCGGATGAGTATGAGTTGGGTCATTTGTACGAGTGATGGGTGATGGGTGATGGGCGATGGGCGATGCGTTAGGCGTTAGGCAAAAGACGCAAACCAACACGCGCACCGCGCGCTCTAACGCCTCACGCCTCTTGGCAAGCAGCATTTTACCCGTTACGCGCTATACTCGACCGAAACACGATCCCGCATGCTGCCGCCTCCGGAAATACTGATTCCCGCCGCATTCGTCGTCGCCGGCGCCTTTGTTATCTTCGGCATCACGGGCTTCGGCTCGACGATCATCGCGGTGCCGCTGCTGGCGCTCGGCGTGTTTGTCCTCGGCTATGGCGCCTACGCCGCGAGCGGGCGCGAGCCGACGTTCAAGCTCGGCTCGCCGGACTGTGGATCGGCCACCATCTGCACCTGAACTTGTCGCGCCGGCGCCTGCTGCAGGTGATCGGCGCGCTGCTGGTGCTGAGCGGCGGCTCGCTCATCGTGCGCGCGTTCGCGTGAGCGCGGCAAATAAATAAGCCTCCGGAGCGCCCCCAAGGGCACCTACTCCGGGGCGCCGCGCCGATGAAGTATTTTTGGGACGGCACGGGTGCCCTGTGGTTGAAGGGTGCGCTGGCAGGCAAACCCGCAGCGGTATTCACCTCCAGCTCGTCGATGCACGGCGGGCAGGAAAC
>JANNPG010000066.1:0-1746 GCA_031399805.1 Betaproteobacteria bacterium
GCGCGACGGTGAAATTTCGCTCGACACCGCGCGCGAGGTCGGCCGGCGCATTGCGGCAATTCACGCCCGCACCGCAGGCCAACTCGATGTCGCACGGAAATTTTCCACGGATCACATTTTCTTTCCGATCCGGCTCGAGCCTTACCTTTCCGCCACGGCGAAGAAACATCCCGATTGTGCGGACCGGCTGGAGAGCCTGGTGCGCATCACCGGCGCGACCAAAAAAGCGCTGGTACACGGCGATGTCAGCCCGAAAAATATTCTGGCGGGACCGGACGGGCCGGTGTTCCTCGACGCCGAATGCGCCTGGTACGGCGATCCGGCCTTCGATCTCGCGTTCTGCCTGAATCATCTGCTGCTCAAATGTATCTGGCGCCCCCGGTGGCAGACACGCTACCTCGCGAGCTTCGACGCGCTTGCCGAGGGCTATCTTGCGAACGTCACCTGGGAGGCCCGCGCCGACATCGAGGAGCGCACCGCGCATTTGCTCCCCGGTTTGTTTCTTGCCCGCGTCGACGGCAAGTCGCCGGTGGAATACATCACGACCGACCCAGAGCGCGACCGGGTACGCCGCGTCGCGCGTGCGTTGTTGCTGCATCCGGTGGACGATCTTGACCGAGTGCGCACCGCCTGGCAGAGCGAACTGTCCAAACAATAACAACGATGGAAGCGAACGTTGCATGACCGACACCACCATCACCAAAATCCATGGCCGCCGCGTGTGGGATTCACGGGGCCGGCCCACGGTCGAAGTCGAGGTTCATGTCGCGGGCGGTTCGGTCGGCCGGGCAATCGCGCCGGCCGGGGCATCGCGCGGATCGAATGAAGCCGTGGATCTGCGCGATGGCGGGCAGGCTTTCGGCGGCATGGGCGTGTCAAAAGCGGTGGCGCACGTCAACAACGAGATCGCCCGCCTGCTGCTGGGACGCAACGCCTTGCACCAGGCCGAAATCGACGGCGCGCTGATCGCGTGCGACGGCACGCCGAACAAATCCAGACTCGGCGGCAATGCCATGATTGCCACGTCCATGGCGGTTCTGCACGCCGCAGCGGGGGGGCACCGATTGCCGCTGTACGCCTATCTCGCGCAAGACCGGAGCATTCGCATGCCGTTGCCCGAGATCCAGATATTCGGCGGCGGCGCGCACGCAGGAAGGCGCGTCGATATCCAGGACTTCATGGTCATGGCGCTCGGCGCCGGGAGCTTCAGCGACGCCGCCGCGATGACCGCCGAGATCTATCGCGCCGCGGGAGAGTTGATGACAGAGGCGGGCAAGCTGCAAGGCGTCGCCGACGAAGGCGGATTCTGGCCGGCATTCGATACCAACGAAGAGGCGCTCACCATGCTGATGCGCGCGATCCAACGCGCAGGCTATCGACCCGGCGAAGATGTCGGCATCTCGCTCGATATCGCCGCCTCGGAATTCGGCCGCGACGGCCGCTATCGGCTTGGCCTGGAAGGCCGCGAACTCGACAGCGACGGATTGTGCGAATTGCTGCTCGGGTGGCTGGACCGCTACCCGATCGTTTCGATCGAAGACCCGGTCGCGGAGGATGACGCCGAAGGCATGATGAAATTCACCGCGGCGGCCGGAAAAAAAGTGCAGATCATCGGTGACGATTTTCTGGTGACCAATGCCGCGCGCGTAAAGGAAGCGGCGGCTTGCGGCGCCTGCAATGCCGTGCTGATCAAACCCAATCAAGCGGGCACTGTCACCGAAACCAAGGCCGCCCTGGAAGCGGGCA
>JANNPG010000080.1:0-3823 GCA_031399805.1 Betaproteobacteria bacterium
GCCCAATCAGGCCACGTCCGCCGAGCGCCAGATCAAGATCAATCGCAAGCGCGATCAGGCGCCGGAATATCGCGATACGCGCGCGCTCATCTGCCGGAAATCGCGCCAACTGCAACGCGATCTCGACGCCGGCCAACGGGCATTGCTTCACGCCGCCGCGAAGAGCGCGCAGTTTCTGACCGGTAAAGCGTCGGACACGCGCGGGATTCCGGATCAATCCGCGCAACTCACGGTGACCTCACCGCCCTTCCTCGACGTGGTGCAGTATGCGAACGACAACTGGCTGCGTTGCTGGTTCAACGCGCTCGACGTGGAGAAACTCGCACCGCATCTCACGATGTCGCGCACAGTCGAGGAATGGAATGAACGAATGGCGCCCGTGTTCACCGAGCTCTATCGCATAACAAAACGCGGCGGCTGGGTCGCCTTCGAGGTCGGCGAGGTACGCAAGGGAAAAATCCGCCTCGAAGAACACGTCGTGCCATTGGGAACCGCGGCAGGTTTCGCCTGCGACGCGATACTGATCAACCAGCAGCGCTTTACCAAGACGGCGAACATCTGGGGCGTCGGCAACAACGAGGCCGGTACCAACAGCAACCGGATCGTGGTGTTCCGGAAAACTTAAGGTGTAGAAGTCGCAACTTGACCTGACGGGCAGCGTCCGGTTTTGACGACCGCGACCAGCAGAAGTCGACCCTTTGCGGTCAGTCGCTTTTCTCTAAAGCGGTCGTTCGGGTCTTCACTCGATCACCCTGTTTGCGCGCACGAGGATTGAGTTGGGTATCGTGATGCCGAGCGCTTTGGCAGTTTTAAGATTGACGACCAGTTCGACAGTCGTCGGCAGTTCGACCGGAAGATCGGCGGGCTTCGCGCCTTTGACGATCTTGTCGACGTAAATTGCGAGCCGCCGGTACACATCCCGCAAATTAGGCCCATACGACATAAGGTTGCCGCCCTCCGCGAACTGGGCCCAGCCCGAGATCGTCGGCATACGATTTTTTGTCGCGAACTCGGCAATGCGCTCGCGACTGCGCATGATTAATGCGTCGGGAAAGACATCCATTGCTTCGCTGCGTGATTTCAGTATGGCTGCAAGCGCCTCTTCCAGTTGTGCGGCATTCTGCGCCTGAAAATACTGAAACGAGAGGCCGAGGGCTTTTGCCGCGGCCTGCGATGCACGCAACTCGCCCTGCTCGCCGGGATGCTGTGGATTGGCGAGAATGGCAATCCGTTTCAGCCCCGGCATGACTTCCTTGAGCAGCTCAAGCCGCTTGCCCACCAGGTCAAACGAGAGAAACGTCGTTCCCGTGAAATTACGGCCGGGGCGCGCAAGGCTGGATACGACTCCTGCCTCCACCGGATCCCCGCTGTATCCAAATACGACCGGCATCGTGGCACCTGCACGGATTACCGGGTGAGTCGCCGGCCCGCCTTGCGTCACTATGACATCCGGTTTCGAATTCACAAGTTCGACGGCAAGCTGCTCGAGCCGCTCGTTGGATCCTTCGCCCCAGCGCGCGTCGATGACCAGATTGCGTCCTTCCACGTAACCGAGATCGCGCAATCCCTCGCGAAATGCCGCGAACATTGGCGCGTTACTACTGCCGCGATCATTGGAGATCCAGCCGATGCGCCAGACCTTGGACGTTTGTGCGGCAGCCCAGCGCGGCAGCAGCGCACCCGCGCCAAACGCAATAACCAGTTTGCGGCGATTATTCATTTCCCTCTCCCTAACAATCTGCTCGCCTATTATGCTCGCTTGCGCCAACTACGGCAGGCCGGTGTATTGACATTAGACATCAGCGATATAGCGGCAGTGCCGCGACGCGGCGCTCGATGTCGTCCATCGTTCTTTTGTAGGCCGGCGCGCCGATGCCGCCGTAGCGGCGTTTGAATTCGGCTTCCGGCATGAACTCGGACAGGTCCGAGACCGGGGGCAGGAGGTCGGCGTCGCGCACGCCCGCGCCCACCCGGCGCTGCAATTTCATTGCCGATTCCCGGCTGCCGGCGGCGAGTTCGCCGAAGCGCGTGCCGGCACGGTCGGCGGCGATGTCGTTGAAGCTGAATCCACTGCCGCTGCGCGAGTCATCGACCTCCTTGTAGAGCCCGATAGCATCGGAGAGCGGCGCGCCGGCGTTGGCGGCAATTGCGGCGGATATCGTGAAGTGCTGCGGGAAGTCCTCGCGTCCGGCCAGCAGAATTTTGCGCGGCGGTGGCTGCGGCCAATCGCGCGCGGCCGGCACGATCGCACCGAGTCCCTTGCCATTTACGAAAAATGTCACCACCACAATCACGGCCCGGTTTTCAGCCACGGGATCGCCCGTTGCGCCGCGCTCCGCCGCAAGCTTGAAAAGCGGGGTCAGCAAATCGGCGAGCGAGGCGCTGGCGCCGCCCGGGAGCTGACGGCCGATCCCGGCCAGGCGATCCTGATAGGCCTTCAGACGCTCCTGATCTTCGCGCGGCAGCATCACCGCCTTGATCCGGTCGGGAAGACCGGCCTGCCAGTTGTACGTCACCGTAAGCCGGCCGTCGGCTACGCTGACTTTCTTGATCGTGTCGCTGACGATGCGGTAATCCTCACGCGTATTGAGCCGCTCCATGGCGTTTTCGAGCAGTGAGTCGGCGAGCCAGCCCGGCACCGGCAGCCGTCCGACCTGCAGCCAGTCGAAAACGGGCAGTGCGGCCGTTTCGTGCAGCACCGCGGAGATGTTGAGAAAGCGTCCCAGCGGATTGCGCGGTAACTCGATGCTGGCGGAAATCGCCGCGACACCCGGCTGCAGCACGATGCGCGAACTTCCCTTCGCGTAGCGGCTGGCGAGATAGTTGAGCGCGAGGTCGGCGTCTTCCTGCGACAGCGAGATGGTGCGCAGCACGCCGGCTTTCATGGTGCGCGGATCGTTCTTTTCGACGATGCGCCTGGCGCGCTCGATATGCGCCGGTGTGAACTCGGCCGCGCGATTGACGGTGGGCTGATCCGCTACCGCCAGATAAGCCGCGCCGCCGATGGCGAGCGGGAGCGCAATCAGACAGAAGAGGAAGGCGTAAGCGAGGAATCGCATCGGTAACTTTGAGACCACTTCTTAATAACTTGCCGGACTGGGGGACCACTCAATCTCCGGCGTCGATAAATCGCGCGCAGCAGCATCGGCATCCCGAGCGGCGCGGCCAGCATCGACTCGGCCGCCTGGACCGCCGAGGCGCCGATCGCCGTCGCCGAGCGCGGCCCGACCCCGGCCGCGCGCATCACGCCCTACACCCCGGCCCACTGCCGCGTGCTCGGCCACATCGCGCCGATCGACCCGGCCGCACCGCCGATCCTGTTCCAGGTCAATCTGCCGGCGCAGTGGAACGGACGCAGCGTGCAGTACGGCGGCGGCGGCTTCAACGGCGTGCTGATCAGCGGGCTCGGCCTGGTGCCGGCGGCGCGTTTCGGCAGCCCGACGCCGCTGGCCCAGGGCTATGTGACGGTGGGCACCGACTCGGGTCACCAGAACCAGCCGAACCAGCCGGTCCAGGCCTTCGCGATGAACGACGAGGCGCTCGTCAACTTCGCGCATGCTTCGTACAAGAAGGTCCGCGACGTCTCGGTGGCGCTGATGCAGCGCGCCTACGCCGCCCCGCCGTCCAAGCTGTAGGCACGGCTTCATCGTCATCGAATACGAAGGCAGCAAGCTCAGTGAAGACGACGGCATCGTGGCGACCAAGAAGCTGCTGCTGCGCGTGCGCGAGCAGATGCAGGCGAAGATCGATGCCGCCAGCAAGGAAGCCGCGAGCAAGAAGGACGGCAAGTGAACGAGCGCTTGCGCAAGTTGCAGCCGTACCC
>JANNPG010000098.1:0-1533 GCA_031399805.1 Betaproteobacteria bacterium
CGTCTACAAGCGCGCCGCGACCGCCGGCGTAAAGCCGCATCACTTCCTGATGGTGCAGGCCTGGATCTACGCGCCGGCGATGGTCGCGTACGCGCTGATCACCGGAACGTTGCATGTCGTGCCGGCGGCGGGCTGGGGCGCGCTAGCGGGACTTTGCGTGTTTGTCGGGCTCTACAATTTCACGCGCAGCCTGCGCGACGGCGCGGTGAGCGTGGTCGCGCCGATTTTTCGCCTGAGCTTTACCATCACCGCCGCGCTGGCGGTCGGCGTGCTCGGCGAACCGCTAAGTGCATTCAAGATTACGGGATGGGCGCTGGCGCTGCTCGCGGTGTGGTTGCTGCTCGGCGGCGGGACTGGCGGGCAAGCCCATGTGTCGCGCGCATCGCTATTGCGCGTGCTGCTTGCGACGTTTGCGCTCGGCATCGCGAATTTTTGCTACAAACTCGGCGTCATGCATGGCGCAACGCCGGCGACGATGGTGGTCGCGCAAGCGGCGGTGTTTTTCCCGCTCGCCACGGTGTTTGGTTATCTCCCCGAACGAAAATTCAACCCGCCGGCAGCGACCTGGCCGTACGCCGCGAGCACGGCGCTCCTGCTCGGATTTGCGTTCATGCTGATGGCGATGAGCCTCGTCCACGGTGAAGCGAGCGTGCTGGTGCCGGTGACGCAGATGGGCTTTGTGATCACCGCCGCCGCCGGGATATTGCTGCTCGGCGAGCGCACCACTGCGCGCAGCCTCGCGGGACTCGCGGCCGCGGTGGGGGCGCTGGCTTGTCTTGCGCTAAGTTGATACTTAGCGGCGCGCTACAACAGGATGATCGCGAGGCACTGGATCACGAACCAGATCGAGAGCAGCCCCACCGCGAGAATCAGCAGATTTCTGTTCTTTGCGTAAGCGCCCCTGCCCGCGGGCGCTGGCGACTCCTCGACCAGCCGCGGCGTTTTCCAAATGTATAAAAAGAGCAGGAGCGCACCAACGGTTGTGACAAAGAGGCCGACGGCATTAATGATCCACGCAGTCATGATTTCTCCTTTTCCAGGAAAATTTTCCAGGCGGAGAGCCCTCCGAACCCATCGCCTTGCGACTAAGATTAGATTAGGCGGGAAAATATTGCAAATTTTTCACCCCGATTGGCATTAAACCCAAGGGCTTCGTCCGCGTGCTCTGAGGCACACCCGTTGGTGACCCTAATTATTCTTATTAAAGTTAAGTTCCGCCATCTTGACTTGTATGTTTGTAAAAGTACTCGATGACCTCCGACAGATCTGTGCCCGCCCCTCCCCTGAGGCCAGTCGTAACGCTGTGCCCCAACTCCAACAAAACCTGATGAAGCGGAACAATCTGGATTCCGTGGGTCGCCATAAGTTCGAGTTCAATTGGTTCGCGAACGACAGCATGGACGAAGACATGCTTCCAATTTAGCCCAGGCCATGCCATTTCTCGGGCCGCCCGCTTGGAGGGAGATGTGAATTTTTTGCTGACCCAAGCCGTAACTGCGGCCTCAATGAGCTTACGAGATCGCGCTTTCATAC
>JANNPG010000122.1:0-1517 GCA_031399805.1 Betaproteobacteria bacterium
AGCGCGACCGTGAGCGCGCCGATGACCGCCGCGCTGATGCCGCGCATGGCCGCCTTGATCCACTGCATGCCCCTGAATCGCGCGAGTACCGGCAGCACCGACAACATCAGGATGAACGACGGCAGGAAAATCGCGAGACCGCCGACGATCGCGCCCGCCACACCGGTCAGTTTGTATCCGACATAGGCGGCGAGCATGAGTATCGGCCCCGGTGTCAGCTGGCCGAGCGCCAGGCCGTCGACGAATTCCTGCGGCGTCAGCCAATGCAGCTGATTCACGACCTGTTCCTGCACGAAAGCCAGCATCGTAATCCCGCCGCCGAACGTAAACGCGCCGACCTTGAAGAAAAACGAACCGATGTCCCACAAACCGGGCGCGGCGTCGGCAGACGCGGTTGCACCATGGCCGGCGAGCAGGGCGACTACGGGCGTCAGCAATCCCGCCTGCACAACGCCAAACAATGCCAGGATCAACAATGCGGCGCGCAGTCCCGCCGCGCGTGAATGATAGAGCGCAACACCTGCGCATCCGGCCAATAACAGCGTGGCAACGATGCCCAGCGGCGTGAACGCGACCGCCAGCGCCGCGCCGATGGCGAGCAGAATCTGCGCACTGCCTTTGAGCGCCACCTTGCCCAGCCGGTAGACCGCGACCACGAAAATTCCGAGCACCACCGGGCCCAATCCGTAAAACGCGTCGCGCATCACAGGCAGCGCACCGTACGCGGCATACATCACCGTGAGTGCGAGCATGATGAAAAACGCCGGCACAATAAAACACAATCCGGCGAGCACGCCGCCCCACCATCCGGCGCGGTGGTAACCGATGAAAATCCCGAGTTGGGTCGCGCCCGCGCCCGGCAGCATATTCACGAGCGCAAGCCCTTCGAGAAACTTCTCTTTCGTGAGCCAGCCGCGCTTTTCCTGTATCTCCGCCTGCATGATACCCATGATGGCCGGGCCGCCATAACTCATGGCGCCCAACTTGAGGAAAACTTTCACGAGGTCCTGCCAGTGATCCGCGAACCGGGAACTCTGCGCGTTCATGCTCACCCCCCTTTTTTGACGAAATCGCGGCGAGCAGGCGCCAAGCCGCTACGACACGACCTCATAATAAAGATTTTGCGGGTGCCGCGCCTGCGCGAAAAAAAACCAGCGCTCGGCCACGAGGCCGGCGAATTGCACGGCGAATGCCGCCGCCAGCAGCAGCGGGGATGCCAGCGCAACGCCACCCGCCAGCAGCGGCAACGGCAGCGCAAACGCAGCCCCCAGGAAAAACCATTTCACCGCGCGCAGCCACCGCGCACTCTTGCCGTGGAAAAACTCGCGGGTGTTGAACGAACCGCCCATCTGGCCCTGTGCCTTTTGCTGGATTTTCGGATGCTTGATGCCAATCGCGGTCTGCAGCGTCGATTTGGGTTTGAGCCGTGCGTTGCGCGCGAGCGACGCGACACGCGTCACGCAGCCTGCCAGCGTGAAGACCGCCGCGCCTGCAGCCAGCGCCGCGACGATCCAGGG
>JANNPG010000124.1:0-12231 GCA_031399805.1 Betaproteobacteria bacterium
CGGACTCGGCCACGTTGCAATTGGCCTGGAAGGTGCTGCGCGCTTCGCGGCAATGGCGCGCGCCGATAGTGGCTGCGAAGTGTGGCAGCAGGATTTTCTCAAGCTTGATTTGCCGGACAATCGTTTCGACGGCGTGTATGCCAACGCCTCATTGTTCCATGTGCCGGGCGTGGAACTGCCGCGCATACTGCGGGAACTTCATGCAACGCTGAAACCGCGCGGCGTGCTGTTCGCCTCCAATCCACACGGCAAAAACGAGGAAGGCTGGAACCGCGGACGCTACGGCGCTTACCACGATCTCGAAACGTGGCGCCGTTACGTATCAGCCGCCGGATTCGTTGAACTTCTTCATTATTACCGCCCGGCCGGCCTGCCGCGCGAAGAGCAACCATGGCTGGCTACGGTGTGGCGCAAAGTAAGCTCAGGAAGCTCTGATTAACCCTTCAACCGTTCGCCCTGAGGTATCGAAGGGTGAACGCTATTTTCGGTGAGTACCTTATCCGTGCCCTTCGATACCTCAGGACATGCTTCTATACATCAGCACGAACGGACTACATCAGAGCTTCCCTAACTAACGCCCGTCAATCAGGCGATGCAGATGCCTGCCAAAGTCCGTGTTGTCCTGGTAACCGCGGAATAGTTCCGCGCCCGGCCCCATGGCGCCGACCGCGACCGGCTGCGGCGTGTGTCCCGCAGTGCCCCAGTAATAGCCGGTCTGCCGCGCCACCATGCGGCCGAGGACGTTTTGCGGCAGGTAGAAGGTGTTGCGCTCGAGCGGGCGCTTTTCCAGCACCAACTCGCGCAAATCCTTGTCCAGCGTGAATCCCGGGAAATGTTTTGCGAGCAGTTCATCGAGTAGCACGCCGGACGGCTTGTCGCCAAGCTTTTCCTTCACCCGGTTGAATGACATGGTGATGCGCGCAAGCATTTGCAGCTGCGCGTCTCCGGTGTAAAAGCGGTTGCTGCTGGACAAGGAGGTGAGATCCTTCAACGCATAGGTCGGCGAGAACCCGCCCGTTTCATGGTCGCCGGTGATGATCACCAGCGTATCCGGCGACTGGCGCTGAAATTCGAGCGCGACTTTGACCGCATCGTCGAAGGCCCACAACGCGCGCATCAGCGCGGCGGCGTCATTCGCATGTCCCGCAGTGTCGATATTTTCGTTTTCGACCAGCAGCACGAAACCGTTCGGGCTTGCTTGCGACAACGCCTTGAGCGCCGCGGCCGCCATCTCGGCGGTGGTCGGTTCCTTCGCCGCATCGCGGTCGACTTCAAAATCCATGTCGTCATCCGCAAAGAAACCGAGCAGGCGCGGCCCGTTCGCCGCGCGCATCTCGGCACTGTTACGCACGACCTGCCAGCCCTTCGCGCGAAACGCCGCGATCACATCCTTGCCGTCCTTGCGCTTGCCGCCGGGTGCGGCCGCCGGCAGGAAATAATCAGCACCGCCGCCCATCAACACGTCCGGTTCGAGCGCAAGATACTGGTCGACCAGCGCCTGAAAATCGCGGCGCGACTTCGCGTGTATGCTGAAAGCGGCGGGTGTTGCGTCATACACCGTCGCGGTCGTCACCATTCCGATGCGTCTACCGCTGGCTTTGGCGGCCTCCATGACCGTGCGGAGCGGTTTGCCGTCCGGGGTGACAGACACCGCGCCGTTGGCGACCTTGAAACCGGTGGACAAGGCGGAGGCCGCTGCGGCGGAATCGACCACGTAAGCATCACTCGAACTGGTGGTCAACAAACCGAGTGTTCCGTCCTTGAACACGACATCGGTGGTGACAAACCGTTGCTGGCGCAAAACCGAACTCGAATAGCGGCCGAAATCCCACTGCGTGGGCGCGGCGCCGTCGGCGAACATGATGATGATGTTTTTCGGATACCGGGTCTGGCCGTCGCCGCTGCCGGGCACATTCGCGCAGCCGGCGATAACCAGCGCCGCCGCCGCCAGCATGGCGCGCAGCAGACGCGGCAACGTCAGGGATCCACCCTTTGATTCGTTCAACAAGTTCATGCTGCCTCCTGATATTGTCCCGCCCTGATTGCGCTAACTCTACAACATCGCTACGCGCAGTGGGTATCCGGACCGCAGTGACGCCTGGTCCAAGTGCATGTCCGGCTGTGCGCGACGCTACGCAATGTGCACTATTTCGCCAGGACGACTTCAGGCAACCAGGTCGCAATGCCCGGGAATACGGTGATCAGCACGATGCAGAGCACCATCAGACAGAAGAACGGTATCGATGCGTACGCGACGTAGTTGCTGTCCCGCCCGCTCATCGTCTGCAGTACGAAGAGATTGAAGCCGAGCGGTGGCGTCAGTTCGGCGATTTCAACCAGCAGCACGATGAAAATGCCGAACCAGACGAGGTCGAAACCCGCTGCCACCACCATCGGGATCACGATCGAAGTGGTCAGCACGATCATCGACACGCCGTCGAGCGCGGTGCCGAGCACGATGTAGATCAGCGCGAGGATCGCGATCAGGCCGTACGGATTGGGGTTCAGCACGGCCACCCATTCGGCGAGCGCCTTCGGGATACCGGTAAACGCCATGCACGAACTCAGGAACGAAGCGCCGGCGAGTATGAACATGATCATGCACGACAGGCGCGTGGCGCCCATCAGGCTTTGCCAGAACGTCTGCCGGCTGAGCCCGCCCGACCACCACGCGATGCCGAGCGAGCCCAGCACGCCGTAGGCGGCGGCTTCGGTCGCGGTGGCCCAGCCGATGATCATCACCCACACAATGAAGACGATGAGCACGACGCAAGGGATCAGATGGCGGCTGCGGTAAAGCTTTTGCGTGAAGGGTATTTTTTCATTGTCCTGCGGCGTCTTCTCCGGGTTGAGCAGCGCCCACACGATGATGTAGCCGGAAAAAAGCGCCATCAGCAGAAAGCCCGGCAGAAAGCCGGCAAGGAAAATTTTCAGGATCGACACTTCCGCGGCCACCGCGTAGACCACCATGATGATCGACGGCGGCAACAGAATGCCGAGCGTGCCCGCGCCGCACAGCGATCCCAGGCAGGTCTTCTCGTCGTAGCCGCGCCTGACCAGTTCCGGCAGCGCGACCTTGGCAATCGTGGCGCACGTTGCGGCGGACGAGCCGGACACCGTGCCGAAAATGCCGCACGCCAGGATGTTGACGTGCATCAGGCGGCCGGGCAGCCAGCCGAGCCAAGGTGCCAGGCCCTCGAACATCTCTTCCGACAGCTTCGTGCGATACAGGATCTCGCCCATCCACACAAAGAGCGGGAGTGCTGCGATCGTCCAGTTGGCGCTCGAGCCCCAGAATGCCTGGAAGAGATTGACCTCGGGCGGGGTGCTGGTAAAGAACTGCAGCCCGAACCAGCCCACCGCCGCGAGCGCGATTGAGATCCACACGCCGCCCATGAGCAGCACAAGCAGGAGCCCCAGCAGGACCGCGGCGATCGCGAGAGTGCTCATGCCAGGCGCGCGCCCCTGCCCGTGCACTGCGCGATAGATGCCGTCAGAGTCATACCATCTCGGAGAAATCGCCCGCCGCGCGCCGCGCTTCCTCGGCAAGCTGATAAGCGGGCTTCTGCCCGCGCAATACCGCCACCAGTTCGTCGACGACCGCGATGAAAAAGATCAACACACCGAGGAGAAAGCTCATTTGCGGGATCCAGATCGGGATGGTGATCAGGCCCTGCGCCACCTCGTTGAACTTCCAGCTCTGCAATACGAATGTCGCCACCGCCCACAGCATGTAGCCGACAAACAGCGCCGTGATCGACAGCGCGGCGACTTCAGCGAATGTGCGCGCGCGGCCCTTGATCATGTCGATCCACAGCCCCACGCGCACGAGCTCGCCGTGGCGAAAGGTGTGGCCGAGCGCCAGGAACGCGGATGCGGCCGTGAGCCATGCGGTGATGTCATCGGCGCCGCGGATCAACAGTCCGGCTTCGCGACCGAACGACTGCGCCAGCATCAGCGCACAGATGCAGGCGAGGCAGATGGCGGCGAATGCGCCGCTGGCGTCGTACACGAAATCGAGCGCCCGCCTCATATAGCGGCAGAATACCGAAGGGGGTACAGGGGTAAGATGCTTTTCACCCCCGTGTTACTAAGAAGCGGTCTCAAAAATCCGTTCGCCCTGATGTATAGAAGGGCGAAGAGACTTCATGGCCGGGACAGACGTCGGCCATTCATGCTTCGATACCTCAGCACGAACGGCCTAATTGGATTTTTGAGACCACTTCTCACTCACCCCAGCGGCTATCATTTGGCGCGGTAGGCTTTGATGATGGAGTCCCCGTCGGCGCCGGCGGATTTCAGCCACTCGGCGAGCATGGTATCGCCGACCTTGCGGTAAGCGGCCTTCATCGCGGCGTCGGGTTCGTGTATCGTCATGCCGTTCGTGGCGAGCTCCTTGTTGGCGCTTTGCTCGCGCTGCTTCCCAAACTCCCAGCCCCGCGTTTCCGCGTCCGCCGCGGCGGACAGCACCGCCTTCTTGACGTTATCCGGCAACTGCTGGAACGCGCGGTCGTTGACGACCACGACGTTCTTCGGATGGAATGCGTTCGTCTGGTAATAGTTCTTGACGAATTCCCACGCCTTGGTCGAGGTACCGGTCGCCGATGAAGTGATCATCGCGCTGATGGTGCCGGTCGCGAACGCCTGCGGCACCTCCGGCACCTGGATTACCGTCGGGCTCGCGCCCAGGAGCTCGGCAAGCCGCGCCGTCTGCGGGCTGTAGGTGCGGAACTTGGTACCCTTCAGATCAGCGACCGACTTCAACGCGGTCTTGGTATAGATGCCCTGGCCGGGCCAGGCAACCGAGAAGAGCAGCTTCAGGCCCCGCCCCTGCAGCTTTTTCACGAGCAGCGGCTTCTGTGCCTGATAAAACTTCCACGCGTTGTCCCAGCCCGCCGCCACGAACGGCAGATTGTCGGCCGCGAACACCGGATCCTCGTTACCGAACTGGCCGAGCAAAAACTCAGCGACGTTGACCTGACCGGTGGAAACGGCGCGCAGCATGTCCGGATGCTTGATGAGCGAGCCATTCGCGTGCACGATAATATCGAGTTGTCCGCCCGAGGCGCTCTTCACATCCGCAACGAACCGCTTCACGTTCAGGGTATGAAACTCGTTGTCACTATACGGCGTGGGCATGTCCCATTTCTGGGCCTGCGCCGCACCCGCCGCAAACCCGACGGCAACCGCAAAAAGCAAAGGCATGAACCGCATGATTTATCTCCCTGTAAGCAGACCAATAGAGCGCAGATGGTGGTCGGGATTCAATGCTTTGTCAACACGGCGCCAGCGGCTTGCGGCACTGTGGGCATGCTGCTATGTTGCGCCTGTCGATTCCACCCTCCCCTTTCCGTCCGCCGTGACCGTAACCCGGAAGCAATCTGAAAGTGCGTAACCGCCGATAAACGCCGATGAACGCAGATAAAACCCAATGCAAGCGACAGAAGAAGAACATACCAGAACTATCCGATTGATTCCTGTTTTCTGGCATTTCTCTGCGTTCTTTGTGACTAATGTTTTTTTGAATTTATCGGCGTTCATCGGCGTTCATCGGCGGCTGATTGTTGTTTTGAGTATTTGAGATGAGTTCTCAGCAAAACCGCTGGCAATTCTGGATCGACCGCGGCGGCACTTTTACCGACGTCGTTGCGCGCAAACCCGACGGCGGTCTCGTCACCCACAAGCTGTTGTCCGAAAATCCCGGCCGCTACACGGACGCCGCGGTCGCCGGCATCCGGCATCTCCTGGGCATTGCGCCGGACGCGGCCATCCCCGGCGCAGAGATCGACGCGGTCAAAATGGGTACCACGGTCGCGACCAACGCGCTGCTCGAACGCACTGGCGAGCGCACCGCGCTTTTCATCACGCACGGTTTCCGCGACGCGTTGAGGATCGCGTACCAGAACCGGCCGCGCATATTCGACCGCCATATCGTATTGCCCGAACTGCTTTACTCGCGCGTCACCGAAGTCGACGAGCGCATCGGCGCGCACGGCGACGTATTGATTCCGCTGGACGTCGGGAAAACCCGCGGCGCCCTCCAAGAGGTGTTCGACGCAGGTTTCCGCTCGATTGCAATCGTGCTGATGCACGGCTACCGTTATCAGCAGCACGAAAAACTTATTGCCGGCATGGCGCGCGATCTGGGCTACACCCACGTCTCGGTATCGCATGAAGTGAGCCCCCTGATGAAGCTCGTGAGCCGCGGCGATACGACAGTGGTCGACGCCTATCTGTCGCCGATCCTGCGCCGCTACGTCGATACGGTGGCCGCTGAATTAAAGGACGTGCGCCTGATGTTCATGCAGTCCAACGGCGGACTCACCGACGCGCGACGCTTCCAGGGCAAGGACTCGATCCTGTCGGGCCCGGCGGGCGGCATCGTCGGCGCGGTGCGCACGTCGGCGGCGGCGGGCTTCGACAAAATCATCGGCTTCGACATGGGCGGCACTTCGACCGACGTTTCGCACTACGCGGGAGAATACGAGCGCGCATTCGAGACCCAGGTCGCCGGCGTCAGGATGCGCGCGCCGATGATGAGCATTCACACTGTCGCGGCAGGCGGCGGCTCCATTCTGCACTTCGACGGCGCGCGTTACCGTGTCGGCCCCGATTCGGCGAGCGCGAATCCCGGCCCCGCCAGTTACCGCAAGAACGGCCCGCTCACCGTCACCGACTGCAACGTCATGCTCGGCAAAATCCAGCCGCAGTTTTTCCCGCCGGTGTTCGGCGCGAACGGCGATGCGTCGCTCGACGCTGCAATCGTCAAGAGCAGGTTCGCCGCGCTCGCACGGGACATCAAGGACAAAACCGGCAACGACCGTGCGCCCGAGCAGGTCGCCGAGGGCTATATCGAAATCGCGGTCGGCAACATGGCGAACGCGATCAAGCAGATTTCGGTGCAACGCGGCCACGACGTCACCGAATACACCTTGTGCTGCTTCGGCGGCGCGGCCGGCCAGCATGCGTGTCTCGTCGCCGACGCGCTCGGCATGACGCGCGTATTTATCCACCCGCTCGCCGGTGTGCTGTCGGCCTACGGCATGGGGCTCGCCGATATCACAGCGATGCGCGAGGAGGCGGTCGAAGCAAAACTCGACGCGGCGAATCTCCCGCTGCTGCGCGGCACGCTGGAAAAACTCGCGACAGCCGCGCGCGACGAATTGCTGCGTCAGGGCGTGCCGCGGAATCGCATCCGCGTCGTCGAGCGCATCCATCTGCGTTACGACGGCACCGACTCTTCACTCGTGGTTGTGTTCGGCGCCGTCGCCGGCATGGTGAGTGAATTCGAAGCCGCTTACCGCATGCGCTACAGCTTCCTGATGCCCGGACGCGCATTGATTGCCGAAGCGGTATCGGTCGAAGCGATAGGTGTGTCCGAAGCGCCGGTTGAAGCCGTCGCGCCCGCATCACGCCGCAGCGGCGCGCCGGCCGTCGCAGAGACGATCACCATGCATACCGGCGGCAAGGCGCATCCGACACCGGTGTACCGCCGCGATACGCTGCTGCCCGGCGATAAAGTGCGCGGTCCCGCAATCATTGCCGAACAGAACGCGACCACTATCGTCGAGCCCGGCTGGCAGGCCACGGTGACGAAGCTCGATCATCTCGTGCTCGAGCGCGTCGAAGCACGCCCGCAGCGCGTCGCCATCGGCACCCGTGTTGATCCGGTGATGCTCGAAATTTTCAACAACCTCTATATGTCGATCGCCGAGCAGATGGGTTTGCGCCTCGCCAACACCGCGTACTCGGTCAACATCAAGGAGCGCCTCGATTTCTCATGCGCTGTCTTCAACCAGAACGGCGAACTGATCGCCAATGCGCCGCACATGCCGGTGCACCTGGGCTCGATGGGCGAATCGATCCGTACCGTCATCCGCGAGAACACCGGGAAAATGCAGGCGGGCGACGTCTATGTGTTGAACGCGCCGTACAACGGCGGCACGCATTTGCCGGATGTGACTGTCATCACCCCAGTCTTCGACGACAACGCCTCCCCTGCGCCTGACACCTTGCCCCACGCCTCACGCCTCACGCCTCACGCCTCACGCATCCTGTTCTACGTCGGCTCGCGCGGCCACCATGCCGACATCGGCGGCATCACGCCGGGCTCGATGCCGCCCGACAGCCGCGTGGTCGAGGAAGAAGGCGTGCTGATCGACAACTTTCTGCTGGTCGCACAGGGCCGCCTGCGCGAAGAGGAAACCGTCGCGCTGCTGTCGTCCGGCAAGTACCCGTGCCGCAACGTCGCGCAGAACATGGCGGATCTGCGCGCGATGATCGCCGCCAACGAAAAAGGCGTGCAGGAACTGCGCCGCATGGTCGCGCATTTCGGTCTCGACGTCGTGCACGCTTACATGCGCCACGTGCAGGACAATGCCGAGGAGTCGGTGCGGCGCGTGATCGACGTGCTGAAGGACGGCGAATTCGAGTACGCGATGGACCACGGCGCTATCATCAGGGTCGCGATCCGTTTCAATCAGAAAAAGCGCAGCGCCGTGATCGATTTCACCGGCACCAGTCCGCAGCTCGAGAACAATTTCAACGCGCCCTCCGCGGTGTGCATGGCCGCGGTACTGTACGTATTCCGCTCGCTGGTCGACGACGATATTCCGCTCAATGCGGGCTGTCTCAAGCCCCTCGAAGTGATCATCCCGGAACGCTCGATGCTCAATCCGCGTTACCCCGCCGCGGTGGTCGCCGGCAATGTCGAGACTTCGCAATGCGTGACCGATGCGCTCTATGGCGCGCTGGGGCTGATGGGCGCATCGCAGGGCACGATGAACAATTTCACGTTCGGCAACGAGCGTTATCAGTATTACGAAACGATTTCCGGCGGCTCGGGCGCGGGTGATGAATTCCACGGTACCGACGTAGTGCAAACGCACATGACGAATTCGCGGTTGACCGATCCCGAAGTGCTCGAATGGCGCTTCCCGGTGCTGCTCGAAGACTTTGCGATCCGCCCAGGCAGCGGCGGCAAGGGCAAATGGCACGGCGGCAACGGTTCGGTACGGCGCGTGCGCTTCCTCGAACCGATGACGGCGGCCATACTGTCCGGCCATCGCATCATTCCACCCTACGGCATGGCCGGCGGACAACCCGGTGCGGTCGGCCGCAATTACGTAATACGCAAGAATGGCACTCGCGTCGAACTCAAAGGCGCGGATAAAATAGAAATGAATACCGGCGACGTGTTCGTGATCGAAACGCCGGGCGGCGGCGGGTTTGGCGCGCCGTCGGCCGCCTGAGACGCAGAATTTCATACAACGAAAAGTAATTGGAGCGCGTTACAAAATGAAATACCCCCGATTCCTATGGCCACGCTCTCGTCCCCCAAGGGGACTTCCTGCGGGGCGTCCCCCGAGGGGACTTCCTGCGGGGCGTAGCCCGGGCGACTCGCCTGCTCTGTCAACGAATGCAGGCGAGTCGCCTGCGCTACCGTTATTTTGAAAAGCGAATAACCCCATGTCCAATTTATCCCGACGCGCAATGGCTCTCGCGCTGCTGTGCATGACGCAAACCGCAAATGCGCAAGCGCAGGCTGGCAACTATCCGGTCAAACCGATCCGCATCATCGTGCCGTACGTGGCGGGCGGCCCGAGCGACATTTTCGCGCGCGTCGTGGGACAGCTGCTGACCGACGCGTGGGGCCAGCCGGCGATCATCGACAATCGCCCGGGCGCCAGCGGCAACGTGGGGATCGCGGTCGCCGCGCGCGCGCCCGCCGACGGTTATACGCTCAACACGGTGTCAATCGCTTTCGCGGTGTCGCCCGCGATGGACAGCAAGCTTGCCTACGATCCGGTCAAAGACCTGGCGCCCATCTCGCTGCTCGCCACCATCAACAACCTGTTCGTCGTGCATCCGGCGCTGCCCGTGAAGTCGGTCCGGGAACTGATCGCCTTTGCCGCCGCGCGCCCCGGCCAGGTGACCTTCGCGTCGGGCGGCGCCGGCGGCGCGCAGCATCTTGCCGGCGAACTCTTTTCAAGCATGGCCAATGTCAAGCTGACGCATATCCCGTACAAGGGCAGCGCGCCGGGCCTCGTCGCGTTGATCGGCGGCGAAACGATGATCGGCTTTGCCGATATGCTGATTACCCTGCCGCACGTCAAATCCGGCAAATTGCGCGCGCTCGCCGTCACCGGTTCGCAGCGTTCGGGACTGGTGCCCGAATTGCCGACCATCGCCGAATCCGGGCTGCCCGGCTATTCGGTCACCGCATGGTTCGGCCTATTGGCCCCCGCCGCCACACCCGCCGACATCGTGGCGCGCATCAGCGCTGAGATCATGAAAGGTTTCAAGACCGCGCAGCTGAAAGAACGATTCGCTGCGATGGGCGCCGATCCGGTCGGCGACACGCCCGAACAGTTCGCCGCATTCGTCAAAGCCGAAATGGCAAAATGGGCCAAAGTCGTCAAAGCGGCAGGCATACGCGGTGAATAAGTTGCGCTCGCGTTAAACTGACGGTCCCGGCAAAACCCTCATGTCTCAGCGAATTGTTATCGTCGTTGAGGACGATCCGTTTCCCCGCATGCTGCACGCGATGCTCGACCCGACGGCCGCCGACGAACGGTTTGCCGCGCTGTCCGAATTCTTCGCCCACGACCTGCCCGACTTCGCCGGCTGGTGCGAACGATTGCGCGGCCACGCGGGAAAACTCTACCCGGCGGACATCCGGCTGGTTTCGTCGCAAGACGAACTGCGCGCGAATCTGCCGGAAGCGAGTGCGCTCGTAACCGAGTCTCTCACCGTCGGCGGCACCGAACTCGCCCTCGCAAACCAACTCCGTGTCGTGCAGAAGTACGGCACCATCCTGCGCAATATCGATACCGCAGCGTGCGCGGCGCGCGGCGTCAGTGTGCTCACGCTGCGGCGGCGCGCCAACATCGCGTGCGCTGAACATGCATTTGCCCTGATGCTGGCGCTCGCGAAAAAACTCAATCGCATCTCCGGCGTGATCAGCATCGAGCAGGCCGCCGCCGCGGGTTACGCGCCGAAGACTTTCGACCGCCGCTACGTGCCTAATTCGGGCTGGGCGTGCGTCACCGGCCTGCGCATGCTCAACGCTTCCACGCTGGGCATCATCGGATTGGGCGAGATCGGCCGCGAAGTGGCGCTGCGCGCCAACGCCTTCGGCATGCGCGTGCTCTACTACCAGCGCACGCGTTTGACTGCTGCGGAGGAACAAACTCTATACGTCGAATACCGTCCGCTGGCGCGTCTGCTCGCCGCAAGCGACTGGATTTGCCCGTTGCTGCCGGGCAATGCGGACACGCACGGCCTCGTCGGCCGCGATGAACTTGCACAGATGAAGCGCGGCGCCTGTCTCGTCAACGTATCGCGCGCGCAAATCGTCGATCGAAGCGCGCTGATCGCCGCGCTCGCCTCCGGTCAGCTTGGCGGATTCGCGCTCGATCCGCTATATGAGGAACCGGGTCGCGCCGACGACGAGTTGCTGCGTTTCGACAACGTAATCATGACGCCGCACATCGCCGCCCAGCCGCGCTTCAATGCGTTAAGCGATTTCGAAGAGTTGGTCACAGGCATCGCGCGCGCCCTTGCGTAACAAAAACTGGCATCCTTAGAACGGAATCACTTCTAGAAGTCACGGGACAGCGACATCATGCAATGCATGCGGCCGCACTTGTCGACGCCATCGTCGTTGGGATTGCGGATGTATTTCTTGAGAGTGCCGTTCATCGGCATGTTCAGATTCACATTCTTGGGCGGGATCGGCGACTGAAACCACCGGTCGTAGATATTGTTGATCTCCCCGCTCTTGAATAACGCAATCACTGCACCGTCCGCCATTTTCTTGAACGCGGGATCGTTCTTGCGCAGCATGATGCCGTAAGGATCGTCCGTCAGGAATTCACCGACTACCGCGAAGTCCGCGGGGTTCCTGGCATTGGCGCGCATGCTGTAGAGCAGAACATCGTCCATCGGGTACGCCGCCGCGCTCCCGGTGTCGACCGCGAGCAACGCGTCTTGGTGATCCCTGGACTGGATGAAGCGGATGCCGAGCGATTCCTTGAGGTTATATTCCTTGATCGCCTGTTCGTTGGTGGTGCTATTGGTGACCACCACAGACTTGCCCTTGAGATCCTTATAGCTCCTGATGTTGGAGGAGGTTTTGACCAGCAGTTTGGTGCCGGTGAAAAACGTAGTCACCACGAACGAAACAACAATTCGTGGGTTACTCGATCGATCTGTGCATGAAGATCGTCG
>JANNPG010000151.1:0-3410 GCA_031399805.1 Betaproteobacteria bacterium
GCAGTGATATCCCAGCAGGGCCCGGCAACACCCGACCATGTCATCCGCACCAAGCGCCTGCCGATGCTGGGCCGGGACGTCGAAGCTTACGCAAGCTCATATCGCGCTTATTTCGACCAGCATGCGCCGCAGGCGCAAGAACCCAAAACCATGCTCGACTGCGCGCCCCGCGTCGTGCTCGAACCGCTACTCGGCCTTTGCGCTGCCGGCCGCAACGCGAAGGACGCCGCCATCGTCGCCGACCTTTACCGCCATACGATGGATGTGATCGAGCGCGCCACGCTGCTGGGCGGCTACCAGGCTTTGCCGGCGCGCGATATCTTCGCGGTCGAGTACTGGGACCTCGAACAGGCCAAGCTGCGCAAGGCCGGCAAACCGCCGGTGTTCACCGGCGAGGTTGCGCTGGTCACCGGCGCCGCGTCGGGCATCGGCAAAGCCTGCGTCGATGCGTTACTTACGCGCGGCGCGGCGGTCATCGGACTCGATCTCGACGCCAGAATCGAAGAGTTGTATCAACGGCAGGATTTTCTCGGCATACGCTGCGACATCACATCACGCGACGCGGTGATCGCCGCCCTTGGCGCTACGGCAGGCGCTTACGGCGGGCTTGATATCCTGATACTGAATGCCGGCATATTCCCCGGCGGCACCGCGATCGCGGCCCTCGACGACGCCGCGTGGCGCAATGTTATGAGCATCAATCTCGACGCGAACCTGATGCTGCTGCGCGAATGTCATGCGTTGCTCAAGCTCGCGCCGTGCGGCGGGCGCGTCGCAGTGATTGGCTCGAAAAACGTGCCGGCTCCGGGCCCTGGCGCCGCGGCCTACTCCGCTTCGAAGGCCGCCCTCACGCAACTCGCGCGCGTTGCCGCCCTCGAATGGGGCGCCGACAACATCCGGGTCAATACACTCCATCCCAATGCCGTATTCGATACCGCGATCTGGAGCGATGAAGTACTCGCGTCGCGCGCCGAACATTACGGCCTCACCATTGAACAGTACAAAAAGAACAACGTCCTGAAGACCGAGATCACGAGCCGCGATGTCGCCGAACTCGCCGCGGAAATGTGCGGCCCGCTGTTTGCCAAGACCACCGGCGCGCAAGTGCCGGTCGACGGCGGCAACGAGCGCGTGATCTGATGGCAGAGTTAATTTCCAAATTCGATACGCTACGCTGGCGCGAAAATCGCCTCGAGATGATCGATCAGCGCAGCCTGCCGACGAAGATCAATTATATACAATTCGATTCGGCAGCGGCGGTTGCAGATGGCATACGCAGCATGGTGGTGCGCGGCGCGCCGGCGATCGGCTGCGCGGCAGCCTACGGCATTGCGCTCGATGCCCTGCGCTTGCAGAACCGGCCACTTGCCGAATTCACCCTGGAAATGGGTGACGCATTCGACGTGCTGGCCGCAAGCCGCCCGACTGCGGTCAATTTGTTCTGGGCTCTCGCACGCATGCGTCATGTGCTGAAAACCGGCGACGATAACAGTCCCGCGCAAAGCGCCAGGCGGCTGCTCTCGGAAGCGCATGCAATCTTGGCCGAGGATGTGCAAACCAACCGGCGCATGGGCCGGCATGGCGCTGAATTGGTCGCGGACGGCGCGCGCATACTCACACACTGCAATGCCGGCGCGCTCGCCACCGCGGGGCACGGCACCGCGCTGGGCGTCATCCGGTCCGCGATCGAGGCTGGCAAAAAAGTCAGTGTATTCGCCGATGAAACGCGGCCGTTTTTGCAGGGCGCGCGGCTCACCGCATGGGAATTGATGCAGGACAATATCCCGGTAACGCTGATCGCCGACAACGCAGCGGGTTACCTGATGAGCCGGGGTGAAATCGATGTCGTTATCGTCGGTGCCGACCGCGTCGCAGGCAACGGTGATGTCGCCAACAAGATCGGCACTTATCAGGTTGCGGTACTCGCGCGCCGGCACGCCATTCCGTTTTATGTTGCAGCACCACTATCAACCATCGACGCCACAATCACGCACGGCGGCGACATCCCGATTGAAGAGCGCGGCGCGGACGAAATCAGGGGATACGCGAAAGTGCGATGCGCGCCCGAGCATGTCGCCGTGCGCAATCCAGTGTTCGACGTCACGCCGGCGGAGCTGGTGACCGCCCTCATCACCGAACGGGGCGTAGTCCTTGCCCCAGATGCTGGAAAAATCAGGAAGCTGCTCGACGCAAAATGTGCGGACGCGGCCTAGATCGTCAGACCGCCGCTGACTTCAATTACAGCACCGTTGATATAGCTGGCTTCATCCGAAGCGAGCCACGCAAACGTGTTGGCAACTTCTTCCGGCTTGCCCAGTCGTCCCATTGGCACTTTTTCTTCGAGCGCGCGCAGCACTTTATCAGGAATCGACCCGAGGATACTGGTCGCGATGAAGCCGGGACATACCGCGTTGGCGCGGATACCCTTGCGACCGAGCTCGCGCGCCCACGTCTTCACCATGCCGATCACGCCGGCCTTGGCCGCCGCGTAATTGGTTTGGCCGAAATTGCCGGACAGGCCGACAATCGACGAAGCGTTGAGAATCACGCCCGATTGCTGCGCGAGCATGATGTTGACCACGGCCTTCGTGCAGTTGAACACACCTTTAAGATTAATTTCTATCACGCGGTCGAACTGGTCTTCGGTCATGTTTTTTATCTGCGCGTCAGTCACAATGCCCGCATTGTTGACAAGACAATCGACGCGCCCCCACTTGGCCATCGTCGCCGCCACCATCGCCTCCAGCGAGTTGATGTCGCGCACATCCGCGGCATAACCCATGGCGTCTCCGCGGGTCTCCTTGCACAACTCGACGGTCTCGATAACCGACTCCGGCGTCAGGTCGCACACCACGACCTTCGCTCCTTCGGTCGCAAATTTGACGGCCGTAGCCTGCCCTATGCCGCGCCCAGCACCGGTAATGATTGCAACTTTGTCATGCAGTCTCATAAAGCGCCTTCTCTTAATAATTAGGTATTTGCGACTGCCGCTGCATCGCACAATTCAGGCCATTTTAGTGCACTGCACAATGATTTCGCAATAGCTTGGGCAGGGCGTGTTGAGTTAGGTCAAGAAAATAACCCCGCGCAGCGCCTATCGATCCAGGTTCACCGCTCTATAACCCGGCCGGCGCACAGACTTATTCGAAAATACACACTTCGTCGCCGCCTTTAACGCGCTCAAATAAGTAAAGCAAGTCATTGTTATGCATACGAATACATCCAATGGAGCCCGGTGCGCCCATAGCAATCGTATCCGGAGCGCCGTGAATATAAATGTAACGGCGCATGGTATCGACGTCTCCAAGCCGGTTAACGCCAACTTCGCAGCCGGATAACCAGAGAATCCGCGTCAGGATCCAATCGCGGCCGGGAAACTGCTGCGCCAGGTCAGCGCGGTAGATTTCGCC
>JANNPG010000174.1:0-2160 GCA_031399805.1 Betaproteobacteria bacterium
GGATCGTCAACGCTTGCGCCCGCCCAGGATACGGCATCGGAGCGCGGAGCAGGGGCCCTGCCCACTTGCTCTTGCGGGCGGGGATGCGACCGCGGAGATGGCGCCACGCATCCTGGGACTGGAACTCGGGATCGTCAACGCTTGCGCCCGCCCAGGATGCCGCCAAGTACGCCGCGAAAGATTTCGCGCCCCATCTGCGAGCCTATCGAGCGTGCCGCGCTCTTGGCCGCCGCATCGAGGATGCCCGGGGTGTGGCCGCCACGCGGGCCGGTTTTGCCCATCAGGACTTCGCCGAGCATGCCCATCAGGCCACCGCCCCCGGCGGGCGGCGATGCGCTGCCGGCAGGCGTAGTGCCGGCGCCCGTTGCCTCCTGTTTGGCGGCGGTGCGGCCTTTCAATTTCTCATACGCGGACTCGCGGTCGATCGCCTGTTCGTAGTGGCCGAAAATCACCGACGACTTGATGATCGCGGCGCGCTCGGCGTCGCTCACCGGCCCGATGCGGGAAGCCGGCGGCAGGATGAACGCGCGTTCGACCATCGAGGGACGGCCTTTCTCGTCGAGCAGCGAAATAAGCGCTTCGCCGACCGCCAGTTCCATGATGGCTTTGGCGGTATCGAGATCGGGATTAGCGCGCATGGTCTCGGCCGCCGCCTTGACCGCTTTCTGATCGCGCGGCGTGAACGCGCGCAGCGCGTGCTGCACGCGGTTGCCGTGCTGGCCGAGCACGGTTTCCGGCACGTCGAGCGGATTCTGCGTGACGAAATACACGCCGACGCCTTTCGAGCGGATGAGCCGCACGACCTGTTCGATCTTGTCGAGCAGCGACTTCGGCGCTTCGTTGAAGAGCAGGTGCGCCTCGTCGAAGAAAAACACGAGCTTGGGCTGGTCGAGGTCGCCGACCTCGGGCAGGTGTTCGAAGAGTTCCGACAGCATCCACAGCAGGAAGGTCGAATAAAGCTTGGGCGAGTTCAAGAGCTTGTCGGCGGCGAGGATGTTGATGACCCCACGCCCCTTGGCGTCGGTCTGCATCAGATCGTTCATGTCGAGCATCGGCTCGCCGAAAAACTGCGCGCCGCCTTGTTGCTCTATTTCAAGCAGGGAGCGCTGGATCGCGCCGATCGACGCCGCGGAGACATTGCCGTATTCGGTGGTGAATTGCGACGCATTGTTGCCGATGTGTTGCAGCATTGCGCGCAGGTCCTTGGCGTCGAGCAGCAAGAGACCGTTGTCGTCGGCGATCTTGAACACGAGCGCCAAAACGCCCTGCTGCGTGTCGTTCAGATTGAACAGTCGCCCGAGCAGAAGCGGGCCCATGTCCGAAATCGTCGCGCACACCGGATGCCCGGCTTTGCCGAACGCGTCCCAGAACACGACCGGGCACGCGCTCCACCGAGGCTCGGCGATTTTCAGTTGCGCGAGCCGCTGCTGCATTTTGGGCGAACTCGCGCCAGCCACGGCGAGTCCGGACAGGTCGCCTTTAACGTCGGCCATAAACACCGGCACGCCGATCATTGAAAAGCGTTCCGCCATCACTTGCAGCGTGACGGTCTTGCCCGTGCCCGTCGCGCCGGTGATCAGGCCGTGACGGTTGGCGAGCGCGGGCAGCAGCGCAATTTCGTGCTTCGATTGGGCGATCAATAGTGGTTCAGGCATGCGGGTCCCGTCGGGCGCTGTGCTAAAATTTTAATTATATCAGTGCAGTAATCGCGGCTGCGGGCGCCGGCGTGGGGCCGCGCCGGGCAGCCGCGGAATGTTCGGTTCGAGTACGCGTTTTTCCCAAGGCAAACATGGCAGGCCACAGCAAGTGGGCGAACATTCAGCACCGCAAAGGCAGGCAGGACGCCAAGCGCGGCAAGATCTTCACGCGCCTGATCAAGGAGATCACGGTCGCGGCGCGCATGGGCGGCGGCGATCCGGGTGCGAATCCGCGCCTGCGCCTGGCGGTCGACAAGGCGTACGAAAGCAACATGCCGAAGGACAACGTCGAGCGCGCGATCAAGCGCGGCACCGGCGACCTCGAAGGCGTGAATTACGAGGAAATACGCTATGAAGGCTACGGAATCGCGGGCGCCGCGGTGATCGTCGATTGCATGACCGACAACAAAACGCGCACGGTCGCCGACGTGCGCCACGCGTTCACCAAGTACGGCGGCAATCT
>JANNPG010000218.1:0-9244 GCA_031399805.1 Betaproteobacteria bacterium
ACCCAACGTCTTCATTACGCTCGCGCACCGTCCTGATGAATTCCGCGCCTTCTTCTATTACCACGACGCGCTGTTGCTCAAGGAAAGCGCGCTCACCAAAGCCGAGCGCGAGATGATCATCGTCGCCACCAGTGCGGCCAATCAGTGCCATTACTGCGTGGTCGCACACGGGGCGATCCTGCGCGTATATGCCAAGAATCCGCTGCTCGCCGATCAAATCGCGATCAATTACCGCAAAGCCGATCTGACCGCGCGGCAGAAGGCTATGCTCGACTTTGCGGTCAAAGTCGCGCTGCACGCGCACGAGATCGGCGAGCAGGACTTCGAGCGGCTGCGCGAGCACGGGTTTGCCGATGAAGACATCTGGGACATCGGTGCGATCGCTGCACTTTTTGCGCTTTCCAACCGCATGGCGAACCTGATCGACATGCGGCCCAATGACGAGTTTTACCTGCTCGGAAGGCTGCCCAAAGAAACGTGATGTGCTCGCTTTCGGTGCGCCAAAATCGGGGCCGGGCCGCCGTGTTGCAGCGAGGATGGCGAGGTATAATTTCTGCGCGTTGAGACCCCCGAAAACCACCCCTTTCCGCATCCGCAAACACGTCTGTAACACCCCCATACAGGTGAAGCTATGGACATGAAAGACATCGTTGCCGATCCCGATCCGCAGGAAACCCAGGAATGGGTCCAGTCGCTCGATTCGGTGCTCGAAGTCGAAGGCAACGAGCGCGCGCATTTCCTGCTCGAGAAGCTCGTCGACAAGGCACGCCGCAACGGCGCGCACATACCGTTCAGCGCGAATACGGCCTACCTCAACACGATCCCGCCGGGCCAGGAGGAGCGCATGCCTGGCGATCAGGGGCTCGAGGCCAAGCTGCGCGCGCTCGTGCGCTGGAATGCGATGGCGACCGTCGTGCGCGCGAACAAGGAATCGTCCGAGCTCGGCGGACACATCGCGAGCTTCGCCTCGGCCGCGACGCTTTACGACGTAGGCTTCAATCATTTCTTCCGGGCTGCGAACGACCAGTTTCTCGGCGACCTGATCTACATCCAGGGCCATTCGGCGCCGGGCGTCTACGCGCGCGCTTTTCTCGAGGGCCGCATCACGCAGGACCAACTCGACCATTTCCGTCAGGAAGTCGACGGCAAGGGGCTTTCCTCCTATCCGCACCCGTGGCTCATGCCGGACTTCTGGCAGTTTCCGACGGTGTCGATGGGCCTGGGGCCGCTGATGGCGATCTACCAGGCGCGCTTCATGCGCTACATGAAGGATCGCAGTATCGTGGAGCCGCAGGACCGCAAGATATGGGCGTTCATGGGCGACGGCGAGATGGACGAACCGGAATCGCTCGGCGCGATTTCGCTCGCCGGCCGCGAAAAGCTCGACAACCTGATCTTTGTCATCAATTGCAACCTGCAGCGGCTCGACGGTCCGGTGCGCGGCAATGGCAAGATCATCCAGGAACTCGAGTCCGATTTTCGGGGCGCCGGCTGGAACGTGATCAAGGTGATCTGGGGCGGCTATTGGGAGCCGCTCTTCATGCGCGACACCAAGGGCGTGCTGTTAAAGCGCATGGAAGAGTGCGTCGACGGCGAATACCAGACGTTCAAGTCGAAGGACGGCGCTTTCGTACGCAAGCATTTTTTCGGCAAGTACCCGGAACTCCTGGAGATGGTTGCGACGATGTCGGACGACGACATCTGGCGTCTGAACCGCGGCGGCCACGACCCGCACAAAATCTACGCCGCCTATGCGGCGGCCATGCAGCACACCGGCCAACCTACAGTGATCCTCGCCAAGACCATCAAGGGCTATGGCATGGGCGAAGCCGGCGAGTCGCAGAACATCACCCACCAGCAGAAGAAAATGGGCACCTCGTCGATCAAGGCGTTCCGCGACCGCTTCGCGGTGCCGGTAGCGGACGAGAAGCTGGAAGAAGTGCCCTACGTTACGTTCCCCGAGGGTTCGCCCGAACTCAATTACATGCGCGAGCGGCGCCAATTGCTCGGCGGCTACCAGCCGGCGCGCCGGCGCAAGGCCGCACCGCTCGAGGTGCCGCCGCTGTCGGCGTTCGAGACGCTGTTGAAGGCGAGCGGCGAAGGGCGCGAGCTGTCGACGACCATGGCCTTCGTGCGCATCCTCACGACGCTGGTGCGCGACAAGAAAATCGGCAAGTACGTGGTGCCGATCGTGCCCGACGAATCGCGCACGTTCGGCATGGAAGGCATGTTCCGCCAACTCGGCATCTATTCGCACGTCGGGCAGCTCTACACGCCGCAGGACGCGGACCAGCTGATGTTCTACAAGGAATCCCAGACAGGCCAGGTGCTGCAGGAGGGCATCAACGAGCCCGGCGCGATGTCGTCGTGGATCGCGGCGGCCACCGCCTACAGCACGCACGGAATTTCGATGATTCCCTTCTACATCTTCTATTCGATGTTCGGCTTCCAGCGCGTGGGTGACCTCGCCTGGGCGGCGGGCGACATGCGCGCGCGCGGATTTCTGCTTGGTGGCACCGCCGGCCGCACCACGCTGAACGGCGAAGGACTGCAGCACGAGGACGGCCACAGCCATCTCCTGGCCGCGACGGTGCCGAATTGCGTGGCGTATGACCCGACCTATGCCTACGAGCTCGCGGTGATCATCCAGGACGGCCTGCGCCGCATGGTTCAGGAGCAGGAGGACGTCTACTACTACATTACCGTGATGAATGAGAACTACGAGCATCCGGCCATGCCGGAGGGCGTCGAGAAAGGCATCCTGAAGGGCATGTATCTCTTGCGCGAGGGCAAGGCGAAGAAAAACGCGCCCAGGGTTCAGTTGCTTGGCAGCGGCACGATCCTGCGCGAAGTGATCGCGGGCGCGGACCTGCTGGAAAAGGATTTCGGCGTGGCGGCGGATATCTGGAGCGTGACGAGCTTCAACGAATTGCGGCGCGACGGCATCGACGCGCAGCGCTGGAACATGCTGCACCCGGAGGCCGAACCGCGGCTTTCCCATATCGAAACCTGTCTCAAAGACCGCGAGGGCCCGGTGATCGCGGCGACCGACTACATGAAAATGTTCGCCGACCAGGTGCGCGGCTTCCTGCCTGCCCGGCAATTCCTTGCGCTCGGCACGGACGGCTTCGGGCGTTCGGATACGCGCGAAAAGCTGCGTCGCTTTTTCGAGGTCGACCGCAACTACGTGGCGGTCGCGGCATTGAAGTCGCTCGCCGACATGGAACTCGTGCCGCGCAAGAAAGTCGCCGAGGCGATCAAGAAGTACGGCATCGATCCTGAAAAACCCAACCCAACTACAGTATGAGTAACAACCCGTTGGGTTTTCAGTGCAGACTAATGCGCCACCGGCGCGTTATGTCGGAGCTAAAAACCGAACCCGACGACCGTATGAGAACCAGGATTCAGGATTCAGGAGTCGGGCTAAAGCGCGGCTCGTCGTCGTAAAGTTCTTGCTGAATCCCGAATCCCGAATCCTCAGAGAAAAACATGAGCCTGCTCGAAGTCAAAGTTCCCGATATCGGCGATTTCAAGGACATTCCGATCATCGAGATCCTGGTCAAGCCCGGCGATAGCGTCAGCGCCGAAGATCCGCTGATCGCGCTCGAGTCCGACAAGGCGACGATGGAAGTGCCGGCGCCGCAGGCGGGCACGGTAAAGGAAATCAAAGTCAAAGTCGGCGACAAGGTTTCCCAGGGAACGCTGGTATTGATGCTCGACGCCGGTGCTGGAGTGACGGCGGCCGCTCCGGTACCGCAGCCTGTGGCTGCGCCGGCGGCGGTAGCGCCCGCGGTGGCGAAACCGGCGGCGCCGCAAGCTGCAACGCCCGCACCTTCCGCACCCGCGGCGGTGAGCCCGACCGCGTCGCTGGAGCCGATCGATGACGCGAAAATGAAGCTCGCGCACGCCGGGCCGTCGGTGCGGCGCTTCGCCCGCGAGCTCGGTGTCGATTTGTCCAAATTGACCGGCAGCGGCCCGAAGAACCGCATACTGCAGGACGACGTGCACGCCTACGTCAAGGCCGAACTTGCGCGTCCGCGCGGTGGCGCGGGCAGCGGGCTTGGTTTCAACCTGCTGCCGATGCCGCAGGTCGATTTCGCCAAGTTCGGGCCCGTTCAGCTGCAGGCGCTGTCGCGCATCAAAAAGCTGTCGGGCGCCAACCTGCACCGCAACTGGGTCTCCATCCCGCACGTCACCCAGCAGGACGAAGCCGATATCACCGAACTCGAAGCGTTCCGCAAGTCGCAATCCGACGCGGCGAAAAAAGAGGGTATACGGTTTACGCTGCTGGCATTCCTGATGAAAGCCGCGGTGGTGGCGCTCAAGCAGTATCCCAATTTGAATGCGTCGTTGTCGGCGGACGGCGAAAACCTGATCCTCAAAGAGTATTTCCATATCGGCGTGGCGGTCGATACGCCGTTGGGCCTGGTGGTGCCCGTGATACGCGACGCCGACAAGAAGGGGTTGCTCGAGCTGGCCAGGGAATTGGGCGCGATCAGCAGCCGCATGCGCGACGGCAAAATCAATCCGGCCGATCTGCAGGGAGGCTGTTTCTCGATCTCGAGTCTCGGCGGCCTGGGCGGCACGTATTTCACGCCGATCATCAACGCGCCGGAAGTCGCCATTCTCGGCGTCGGCAAGTCGGTGACCAAGCCAGTGTGGGACGGCAAGCAATTCGCGCCACGGCTGATGCTGCCGCTGTCGCTGTCGTACGATCACCGCGTGATCGACGGCGCGCAGGGCGCGCGCTTCATCGCCTACCTCTCCAGCGTGCTGTCCGATATCCGGCGTTTAGTTCTGTGAGGCGTAAGGCGTGAGGCGTGAGGCGTTTCGATCCGGTTCGGCGCAACCGACGCCTCACCCCTCACGCCTCACGCATTTCCGGGGCAGTTGACCAATGGCAACTGCTCCGATCGGAATATTTGGCGGCACTTTCGATCCGATCCATTTCGGCCATTTGCGGCTGGCGCAGGAACTCGCCGAGTCCATGCACATGGCTGAAGTGCGCTTCGTGCCGGGCGGCACGCCGCCGCATCGCGCGGCCCCCCAGGTCACGTCGCAGCAGCGGCTCGAGATGGCGCGGATGGCGATCGACGGCAACCCGCTATTTTCAGTCGACGACCGCGAGGTGAAGCGCAGCGGCCCCGGCTACACGATGGATACGCTGATCGAAGTGCGGCGCGAAATCGGCGCCAAGCGTGCGTTGTGCCTGCTGTTGGGCGCGGACGCTTTTCTCGAACTCGCGACCTGGCACCGCTGGCATGAATTATTCGAAGTGGCGCACCTGGTCGTCGCGCACCGCCCGGGTTTTCCGCCGGAGTCGTGGCCGGCGCGCATGCCTGAACCGCTCGCGCGCGAGTATGCGGCGCGGTTGCTGCACCAGCCCTTTGCCGTGCACCTTTCCCCGGCCGGCGGCATCGCGACGCAGTCGATCGCCGCGCTCGATATCTCGGCCTCGATGATCAGGGATTCGCTCGCACGCCAGGTAAGCCCGCGCTATTTGCTTCCCGATCCGGTTCTCGACTATATTCGAAGCCATGGACTTTATGTAACGCAGGAGGTGAATGAGGCTCGATAAAATGGTTAAAGCCGTGGTTGCCGCGCTGGAAGACATCAAGGGGCGCGACATCGTGGTGCTCGACGTGCGCCGCATGACCGCATTGTTCGACAAGGTGATTGTGGTGAGCGGCGACTCGACGCGGCAGACCAAGGCGCTCGCCAATAACGTGCAGGAAAAATTGAAGGCGCTCGGCGCCACCGTGCATGGCGTCGAAGGGACGGACTCCGGCGAGTGGGTGCTGGTCGATCTCGGTGACGTTGTCGTGCACATCATGCAGCCGGCGATTCGCCAGTACTACAATCTCGAGGAATTGTGGGGCGACGCGGCCGTTGCGCCCAGACGGCGCGCGGCCGGCAGCACGCGCTGAGAGCCGTGACCGGCCGATGAAATTGCGCATCGTGGCAGTCGGCCACAAGATGCCGGCGTGGATCAACGCCGGCTACGCCGAGTATGCGCAGCGCATGCCGCGCGAAGCGCGCGTTGAGTTGATCGAAATCAAACCGGCGGCGCGCGCCGGCAGCGGCGAAAAAGCCGCGCGGCAATGGCTGGCCGTGGAAGCAGACCGCATTCGCACCGCATTGCCCGCGCGCGCGTACAAAGTGGTGCTCGACGAACGCGGCACCGCGTCAACTACGGCGGACCTCGCGCGCCGCATCGTGCGCTGGAAGCAGGACGGCTTCGATGTCGCATTCGTCATCGGCGGCGCGGACGGTACGGCGCGCGCGCTGCAGCTGGACGCCGACTTATTGCTGTCGCTGTCGCCGCTGACGCTGCCCCACGGGCTATGTCGCGTCATGCTCGCCGAGCAGTTGTACCGCGCGGTGTCGCTGCTCGCGGGGCATCCGTATCATAGGGAGTGAGGGGTGAGGCGTGAGGGGTGAGGCGGAAAACCTTGAAGACGTGGGGCGACTTTGACGTTACGCGCCTCACGCCTCACGCCTGACGCCTCACGGATTTATCTCGCCTCGCGCAGCCCGCGCCGGCGCGAATTGCTGCATCAGATCGGCATTGCGTTTGACGAGTTGCTGACGCAGGAAAAGCATGGCGCGGACGTCGATGAAACGCCGCAGGCGGGCGAAGCGCCGGTGCATTACGTGACGCGCCTCGCACGCACCAAGGCCGGACTGGGCTGGCGCCAGGTCGTGGCGCGGAACCTGGCGGCGCACCCGGTGCTTGCCGCTGACACGACCGTCGTGCTCGACGGAGAGATTATCGGCAAGCCGGACAACGCGGAGCACGCGCGACAATTGTTGCGGCGATTGTCGGGAGCCACGCATGAGGTGTTGACGGCGGTCGCGGTCGCGCATGAGGACCGCGTGGAAGATGTCCTGTCGGCCTCTGCGGTAGAATTCCGTACACTCGACGACGCCGAAATCGAGGACTATGTCGCGTCCGGCGAGCCGTTCGACAAGGCGGGCGCGTACGCGATCCAGGGGCGCGCCGCGACCTTCGTGCGCACGCTTTACGGCAGCTACTCCGGCATCATGGGGCTGCCGCTCGTCGAGACCGCCGAATTGCTGCGGCGTTTCGGCATCGATTCGAACTCTATGCGAGGCTCGCGTGACTGAAGAAATATTGATCAATGTCACGCCGCAGGAGACACGCGTCGCCGTCGTCCAGCAGGGAGTGGTGCAGGAGGTGCAGATCGAACGCGCCTCCGCGCGCGGGCTGGTCGGCAACGTCTGCATGGGGCGCGTGGTGCGCGTGCTCCCCGGCATGCAGTCCGCATTCGTCGACATCGGCGGTGCGCGCGCCGCATTCCTGCATGTCGCCGATATCTGGGGCCATCGCCAGGAGGGCGCTGACGCGAAACCGATCGAGAAGCTGCTCGCTGAGGGCCAGAACCTGATGGTGCAGGTGGTGAAGGATCCGCTCGGCACGAAAGGCGCGCGGCTTTCCACGCAGGTCAGCATTGCCGGACGCCTCCTGGTCTACCTGCCGCAGGAGTCCCACATCGGCATATCGCAGCGCATCGAAGACGAGGAAGAGCGGCTGCACCTGCGCGAAAAACTGCAGCGGATTTTGACGCCGGATTTCGCGGGCGGTTTTATCGTGCGCACCATGGCCGAAACCGCCAGCGATCGCGAGCTGGGCGCCGACGTCGATTACCTTGGCAAGTTGTGGAAGGACATTCAGGACAAGGCTAAGTCGGCGGCGCCCGCCGCGCTGCTCTATCAGGATATCAACCTGAGCCTGCGTGTGCTGCGCGACTTCGCCAGCGAAGAAACCGCGCGCATCCTGGTCGATTCGCGCGAAACCTTCCAGAAAGTCGAAGCTTTTGCGCACGAGTTCATGCCGAAGGTCGCGGCGCGCCTCGAACATTACGCGGGCGAGCGGCCGCTATTCGATCTCTACGGCGTTGAAGACGAGATCGAGCGGGCGCTGGCGCGGCGCGTGGATCTGAAGTCCGGCGGCTATTTGATCTTCGACCAGACCGAGGCGCTGACGACCGTGGACGTGAATACCGGCGGCTTCGTCGGCGGGCGCAGTTTCGACGATACGATATTCAAGACCAATCTCGAAGCGTCCCAGGTCATCGCGCGCCAGTTGCGCCTGCGCAATCTGGGCGGCATCATCATCATCGATTTTATCGATATGGATAGCGAGGAACACCGCAATGCGGTGCTCAATGAATTCCGCAAGGCGCTGGCGCGGGATAGGACGCGGATGACGGTCAACGGCTTCACGCAACTGGGGCTGGTGGAGATGACGCGCAAGCGCACGCGCGAAAGCCTCGCCCACGTGCTGTGCGAGCCGTGCCCGGTGTGCGCGGGGCGCGGCGAGCTGAAAACCGCGCAGACGGTGTGCTACCAGGTGCTGCGCGAACTATTGCGCGAAGCGCGCCAGTTCGACGCGCGCGAGTTCCGCATACTCGCCTCGCAGCAGGTGATCGACATGTTCCTCGACGAGGAGTCGCAGAGCCTCGCCATGCTGTCGGATTTCATCGGCAAGCCGGTTTCGCTGCAGGTCGAATCGCAGTACAACCAGGAGCAGTACGATATCGTGTTGATGTAACCCGCGGGACGTCCATCAGGTTCAAATCCGCAGAACCTGGCCACCGCATCGCCGACCGCCAATATGACCGCGCGGATCCGACGCTGCACGCCTGCCACGAGATCAATGATTTCGAAGAGCAAATGGGCGAAGCCGGCGGCGGATTCACGCGACCAGCGCCACCGCCGGTTGTGCGGCGGCGGGCGCGTCGGCGGCGACCTCGCCATCGAGGCTCGCCTTGATGCCCGCCAGCACCTTGGTTTGCTTCTGCAGCGCGCCCTGCAGCGTCTGGAGCTGCTTCATCCGGTCCTCGACCGAGCCGATGTTATCGCGGATCTTCTTGAAATTCTCGAGGCGTTTGGCGAGCACCTTCTCGTGTTCCTTGATCTGCAGGTTGAGCGGATTCAACGCCGACTTCAGCCACGTTTCCACATCGAGCCGCGTCATTTCGAAAATCTGGCGCGCTTCCCCGACCAGGCTTTCGTAAAACCGCTTGACCACGAAGTCCTTGTACTTCGCCATGTTGACCGGGTCATGGCAGAACTGGCGTGCCGTTTCCTGCATTCCGGTCATGGCCAGCGTGTGTTTTTCCAGGTTGAGCGCCGGCGGCGACAGGCGCGCGAACCCGAATTTATCGTGAAAATGCGCGTAGGTCGCATCGACGAGATTCTTGATCTGCTTCGAGAAGTT
>JANNPG010000248.1:0-1631 GCA_031399805.1 Betaproteobacteria bacterium
TAGCCTGGCGCGTCCGGGCGGCAACTTCACGGGGATCGCCAGACTCACGCGAGAACTAAGCGGGAAACGGCTGGAATTGCTCAAGGAGATGATTCCGGGGATCACGCGAGTTGGAGTCCTTTTCCATGCGGACTTTCGGGATACAAAAGAATATGGGGCTGCGGCTCGTGCTCTGAAGCTACAGCTTCATCCCCTGGAAGTTCGGGGTTCGAATCCTGATCTGGAGGAAGTGTTTCAATCGGCGGCCAAGGAGCGTGTGCGCGCGCTGATTGTCATGCGGAGCCCTATTCTCCTGGGTTACGTTAAGCAAATTACGGACTTGGCGATAAAACACCATCTGCCTTCGATTTGCGAGGGAAGTGAGTTCACAGACGCCGGTGGCCTCGTGTCTTATCAGACAAACGACACGGAAACCTTCAAGCGCGCCGCCTGGTACGTGGACAAGATCCTGAAGGGTGCGAAACCCGGCGACCTGCCGATCGAGCAACCCACCCGCTTTGATCTGATCATCAACATGAAAACCGCCACAGCGCTCGGCGTCAAGTTTCCCCAAACGATTACGATACGCGCCGACAAGGTGATCCAGTGAACGGCGAAAAGTAACAACGCTTCTCGCCTCACTCCTCACGCCTCACGCATGAAAACCATCCTCGCCCCCGATCCCAATCCGGAGAAGCCCAAGTACGTGCTGCCGCCTGGCGCCTGCGACGCGCACTGCCACGTGTTCGGCCCCGGCGCGAAATTCCCGTACGCGCCGAACCGCAGCTACACGCCGCCCGACGCGCCGAAGGAAAAGCTTGCCGCGCTGCATGAATTCCTCGGCTTCTCGCGCGCGGTGCTGGTGCAGGCGAGCTGCCACGGCACCGACAACAGCGCGATGTGTGATGCGATCGCCGCATCGAACAACACGATCCGCGGCGTGGCGATGGTCGGCGGCGATGTGACCGACGCCGAACTCGAACGGCTGCACGCGAATGGAGTGCGCGGCACGCGCTTTAATTTCGTCGCCCACCTGGGCGGCGCGCCCGACCTGAAGGTCGTGGAAAGTGTCGTGGCGCGCATCGCGCCGTTGGGCTGGCATCTGCAACTGCACCTCGACGCCGAGGACATCCTCACCTATCGCGATTTTTTGACCCGCCTGCGCGTGCCGTTCATCATCGACCACATGGGACGCGTGCAGGCGCAACACGGGCTGGAACAGCAGCCATTCAAGCTGCTGCTCGACCTGATGCAGAACGAGCTCGCGTGGATCAAGGTCAGCGGGCCGGAGCGCATCTCGGCGACCGGCAAGCCGTACCATGACGCGATCCCGTTCGCGCGCAAGCTGATCGAGGCGGCGCCCGGCCGCGTGCTGTGGGGCACGGATTTCCCGCACCCCAACGTCAAGGAAATGCCGAACGACGGCGCGCTGGTAGATCTCTTTCCGCTGATGTGCGACGACGAAGCACTGCGCCGCAAAATCCTGGTCGACAATCCGACCAAGCTGTATTGGACGTAGCGGCGGACAAACCAGAGTCTCTCCCCTCACGCCTCACGCCTAGGGCCAGGGCGTCGCCAGCAGGCATGCTTGGCATGATCGAGGGGTCAGCCAATTGCAGGCCCTGGAGATCGATGACGCGATCCAAGACTGC
>JANNPG010000277.1:0-3291 GCA_031399805.1 Betaproteobacteria bacterium
ACTGCCATCAGCGGCGCCTCGCCGAGCTATGTCCAGGCGACCAACAGCACTTCCGGCTATATTTTTTTGCGAAACAGCACTCCCTCGGCAATCATCCAGACTATTCACAACGCGGGCGGCAACAACAGTCTGTCCGGGCTGGGAACCGACAGCCAAAGTAGTATTCTTACCGGCGGCGTCGTTATTCATGGCAACTGGCCGGGCCCTTCCGGCTCCGGCGGTCAATCGACGACTTCGGTGTTGAATCCGCATTACACTTTCACGACGGGCGGCGGCGGAACGACGATCCTGCTGAATTCTCCGCGCGCCAATACTTACCAGAGCGACCCCTACCTGTATGTTCTCAATGCCCTCGGTATCCTCATTCGAAGCGACGACGATGGCGGACAAGCATATGCTTCCAGGATCGACATGCCCACGTTAGCCGCGGGAACTTACAGCGTCGTCGCGGCTACGTATCGCCCAGGTCAGCAAACACCTTTCGATTTATCGATTGGCGGGGATGCATCCACAAGTGCAAATTTACCTCCGCCGGCGCCCGCCAGCGGCGGGCAGCAGCAGGCAATAAACCAGGTAGTGTCGGGTAACATCGCAGCGGTCGATCGCAGCACGGCGTTTACCACGCCTGCCGGGCAAGAAAAGCCGGGCGCGGACCCAAAAAAGAAAGAGACGGATGAGAAAGAGCTTGCCAAGGGGCTGAAGGCGCAGTGTAACTAACCGCAGGCGACTGATGGAAACTACGATGGGTATCGACATGATGGGCGCAGAAATGGGTATCGCCACGCACATGAAAAAGATTTGTTTCATGGTGCTCGCCCTTGTACTGTCCGCATTGCCGGGTGTTTCGGCGCTCGCCGCCGGCGCCGGTGAAGTGATTAATTTAAGCGGCACGCTCTCGGTGCAGCGCGCGGATGGGACGATGCGGGTGCTGGGGCAGAAATCGGAAGTCATCGCGGGCGACATCCTTACCACGCAAAAGGACAGCTATGCCCAGATCGCCTTCAGCGACGGCAGTTCAGTGACGATGCGTCCGAATACCCAGATGAAAATCGACGCTTACAGCTTCGTGCAGGATCAGCCGCAGGCGGATAACGCTTTTTTCCGCCTGCTCAAGGGCGGAATGCGCACGGTGACGGGCCTGGTCGGCAAACGCGGCAATCAGGACGCCTATCGTATCGGTACAGCCACGGCGACGATCGGGATACGCGGTTCGATGGGGGACACCCGGGTGGACGGACCCGCGGTAGACCACTTTACGCATCTGGGAACCTACGTCCTGACGAACGAAAGCGGGTCGCGGGAAGTCGGAGCGGGTTTTTCTGTCCACGCTGGCGGGGCCCGCGATGTCATCCGAGTGTCGGCTGGTCATTTTGACAATGACTGGAACAAGCTTTGGCCGACGAGCTTTACGGGAGCGCTAAAGGGGCCTTGCGGAAAGTAGCCGATTTCCGTTTCGATGGCGACAAACCCCGCAGTTGCGGGGTTTATTTTTGAACTGCGCAAGTGGTGCTCGATATGGCGCGCAAGTGCTTGTTCCAGCATTGTTTCGCCTGCTTCCAGCAGTCCGGTCAGCAGAAAAACGGCGCCTATTCCGTCAGCAGAGGGATATCTAACTGTTGCGTGCCGCATACAGTGTTTGAGTAGATTATGTAGAATACGCTTGAAATTGTTGAATTTTAGAGTATTTTTCATTATTGTTAATGCTGATTCCGATACTGCGAAAGCCCAACGTTTGCGTCAGTTATTCAAACACTGCCTGAGTTCGCTATTGTTAGCTGCGTGGGTGAGCGTCCTGACGCCCGCCGGCGTCGCTTGGGCGCAGGCGCCGCAGTCGGATATTCCCGTCACGCCGCGCTTCGAGATTGCACGCTTCGAAGTGGTCGGTAATTCGTTGCTCAAGGCGGACGAAATCGACGCTGCAGTCGCCGCCTATACGGGCAAGCAGAAGGATTTTTCCGATATTCAGCGCGCCCTCGAATCGCTGGAGCAGGTCTACCGCGATCGCGGCTATGGTGTCGTGCAGGTATTGTTGCCGGAGCAGGACATCACGCGCGGCGTGGTGCGCCTGCGCGTGATCGAGCCGAAAATCGGCAAGGTCATCATTGAAGGCAACCGCTACTTCGACGACACCAACGTGCGACGGAGCCTGCCGGGAATACAGCCCGGCGCCACGCCCAATTCGCAACTGCTCGCGCAGAATCTTCAGCTGCTGGCGGAACATCCAGCCAAGCAGACGACCGTCTTGCTCAAGGCGGGCGCCACCGAGAGCGAGATCGACGCCGCGGTCAAGATTGCCGACGAGAAGCCGCTCAAGTTCGTCGTGACGTTCGACAACTCGGGCACCACCGACACCGGCATTTACCGCACCGGCTTCGGCATGCAGTATTCGAACCTGTTCAACCGCGATCACGTGCTGAACCTGCAGTACGTGACTAATCCCGAACATCCGAGCAAAGTCCAGATCTACGGCGCGGGCTATCGCATTCCGTTTTACGCGCACAACAGCTCACTCGATCTGTTCATGGGCTATTCCGACGTGAGTTCGGGCACGCTGCAGGGGCTCTTTAACGTGAGCGGCAGCGGCTTCATATCCGGCGCGCGCTATAACATCCATTTGCCGAAGATCGCGGAGTATGAGCACAAGCTTGCACTCGGCCTCGATTACCGCGCTTTCCAGAATCAGGTGAACTTCGTCGGCGGCGGCGGCAACCTGGTGCCGGATGTCACGGTGTTTCCGGCGAGCATCGCCTACAATGGCCTGTGGCGCATGAGCAACTCTGAATTGGGTTACTACGCGAGTTACGCGGTGAACATTCCGGGGTTGAACGATGGCGGTGACAATAGCTTCAAGGCCGCACGCCCCGATGCAACCGCGAACTACCGTATCTGGCGCTGGGGTGCAAACTACAGCCGGGCGCTCCCCGGCGAGTGGCAATTCCGCGGCGTCATAAACGGGCAATACACCAACGATGCGCTGGTGCCCGGCGAACAGTTTGGCTATGGCGGGCCGGATTCGGTGCGTGGCTTCAACATTCGCGAAGTCGCCGGTGACAAGGGCTATGCCGCCAGTCTCGAAGTTTATACGCCTGAACTGGGATCGAAATTCGCCTGGAAGGACACCAAGTTGCGGCTGCTGGGTTTCTACGACACAGGCACTACCGGTAACAACAGCGTCCAGCCCAACTTCCCGTTTCTCGGGCAGTCCGGCGGCAGTGTCGGTTTCGGATTGCGCATGACTTACGGCAAGCATCTCAATGTGCGCCTCGACTTCGCCCAGGTCATCGACCCGGC
>JANNPG010000298.1:0-3249 GCA_031399805.1 Betaproteobacteria bacterium
GTTTCCGCATCGGCCCAGAATTTTCCGGCGCGCACCATCAATCTCATCGTTCCGTTTGCCGCCGGCGGGCCCAGCGATGCGCTGGCCCGCTTGATCGCGCAATCCATGAGCGCCACCCTCGGGCAGCAAGTCGCTATCGACAACGTCACCGGGGCGGGTGGCACGCTGGGCGCGGCCAAGGGCGCGCAAGCCCGGCCCGACGGCTACACCATGCTGCTCGCCCACATCGGCCAGGCAGCCAGCGTCACGCTTTATCGCAAGTTGCCCTACGATCCGGTCGGCGCTTTCGACATGATCGGCCTGATCGCCGAAGTGCCGATGGTTGTCGTCGGCCGCAAGGATCTGCCGCCCAGGGATATCGGCGAGCTGATCGGCTATATCAAGGCCAACAAAGACAAGGTCACGTACGGCAACGGGGGCGTCGGTTCCGCTTCGCACTTTTGCGGGCTGCTGCTGATGAACGCGCTGCAGGCCGAGATGACGACGGTTTCGTACCGCGGCTCCGGGCCCGCAATGCTCGATGTGCTGGGGGGGCGGCTCGACCTGCTCTGCGACCAGACCACGACCACGATCTCGCACATGCGCAGCGCCACGATCAAGGGCTATGCCGTCACCATGAAGGCCCGCGTGCCCGCGGCGCCCGAGCTGCCGACGCTGAATGAAGCCGGGCTGCGCGACTTCGATCTGTCCGTCTGGTACGGATTGGTGGTGCCGAAAGGAACGCCCAAGCCGATAGCGGATCAACTCGCAGGGGCGTTGCGGGCCGCCATCAGCGACACCACCGTCGTGAAGCGCCTGGCTGATTTCGGCGCCCAGCCGGTGAGCCAGGATCGCGCGACGCCCGAGGCGTTCGCCGCTTTCTTCCACGCCGACGTCGGCAAGTGGGCGCCGGTGATCAAGGCCGCGGGCGTTTACGCGGATTAAGCAAGCCCTCAACCGTTCGCCCCCGGATCAAGTCCGGGGCAGGCTCTGAGGTATCGAAGGGTGGGCGCTATCGGTCGGTGAGTAAATTTTCCGTGCTTCTATACCCCGTTAGAGACCCCGGCCTCTAACGGGGTATACATCAGCACGAACGGACCTGATCAGAGCTTTCTTAAATCTTATGTGCGCTCGACATGCCAATTGTCCTGCATGCGGCAGCCCGCCTTGCTGAACAGGTTGTGCAAAGGGCAGCGCCGCGCGTAGGCCGACTTCATGCGATCGATCGCCGCAGCGTCGGCCGAGGCCTTGAGCCAGATGTCGCTGACCGCCTCGAAGGGGATCGGCGCTATGTCCTCGGCGCCGGCGATGCCGCGCGGATTCCAGGCGATCTGCACGCGCGCGCGGAGCGCCGCGATCTCAAACCCCAGCTCGCGGGCGATGCGATTCAGCATCGCGGGTATGTCGGCGGCAAACGCCGCCGCCAGGTATCCCGTCGGTGTCGGCCCGGCGTTTTCGCCGCCGAATCCGCCGGCGAATCCCGGCGGTTCATCCGCGGTCATCACGTGCCCGTCGCGCAGGGTGATGACGCTTTTCGCGCCGCCTTTGAACTCGGCCTCCGCCCAGTTCTCGCGACGCTCGGGAATGTGGTCGAAGCTTGGAGCCGTCATGGCATGCCTTTCTTTGGTGGCAAGTACATCGCACGTGAGTCTGCGTCAGCGTGATCAGGTCTTGCAGTCACGCAGCCCCCGCTTCGATTGGAAAATGTTGGATTGCAAGACCCATCGTTTCCCTCTCCCGCTCTCACGGTCGCTTCGCCTTTGACGGCTTGAAGAAATTGTAGGGGCCACGCTATTCCTGCTTGATGTTTCCTTCCGCCAGGACTTTCGCCCACTTGTCGAATTCCGCAAGAACATCTGCCCGTAGTGCCTCGGGCGTGCTGCCGCTGACTTCAATGCCGATTGCCGCCAGCCGGGCCTTTAGATCGGGCTGTTCCAGCACCACGATCGCCTCGCGATTGAGGCGCGCGACGATCTCTTTCGGCGTGCGGGCCGGCGCGAACAGCGCGTAGTCCGTGTTCGACTGAAATCCGGGCAAGCCTGCTTCGATCATGGTCGGCACGTCCGGCAATTGGGCCGATCGCTTAAGGCTCGCGACGGCGAGCGGGCGCAGACGGCCCGATTTGATGTGAGGCAAATGCGCCGGCATGCTGTCGAGCGCCATGGATACCCGTCCTTCGATCAGGTCGGGCAGCAGCAGCGCCGACCCTTTGTACGGCACGTGTACGATATCGATGCCCGCCCTCTGCTTGAACATCTCGCCGGTGAGATGAATATTCGAGCCGGTGCCCGAAGAAGCGAAAGTCAGTTGCCCCGGTTTCGCCCTGGCCAATGCGATCAGCTCCTTGACCGAGGTGACACCAAGGCTGGGCGGCACGACCAGGACTATGGTGCCGAAGCCGATCTTGGTGATGAAGGCGAAGTCGCGGCGAATGTCGTATTCCTTGCGGTAGTAAATCTGCGCGATCAATGCGGCGCCGACCGGCCCGACCAGCAGGGTGTAGCCATCGGGCGCGCTTTTCGCCGCCAGCTCGGTGCCGATCGTAGTGCCGGCGCCGGGCCTGTTGTCGACCACCAATGCCTGCCCCAGGCGCGCACTGAGCTTCTCACTGACCGCCCGCGCGACAATATCGACCCCGCCGCCGGGCGGAAAGGCAGCGATGACCCGAATGGGTTTGCTCGGATACTGCGCGGCAGCCGGCCCGGACGCAATCACGCTGCCCGCCAAAACAAAAAATGCAAATGCAGCCTTGACAGTCGTACCCATATCCGTAGCCTTTCGTGAAAAGCGCACCGGGTTGCGCTGAAAGAACAGTACCATCGTAAGTGCGTGGTTCGGCAACGCGCCAACAGTCTTCCGATTCTAATACTAGGTCAATATCAGTCGAGCCACAACGTGACCTGCAAAGGATGATGAATTGGAATTAATCAACCTGGCCCCTTTGATTGCTTGCTCTGGTGCCCGCGACCGTGACCATGTATCCCGGCCTCCTGGTGGAATTCGATCCGGTCTGCGTATTGAAGCGCTAGCCCGCCGCTGGAATCGGGAGTAGTGTCGCGGTTTCATATGACCGCCCGGTCGATCCTGCCGGCGGCCGAGCGCCGGCGCAGCACCAAACGGCCGCCGTCAGCCGCAGGCGCGAATTTTCTGTCGTTATCGCGGTTTGTTTGCTACGATAATCCAGACGCTACAGCAACGTTCGTTATCCGCTCGTCAGCAGGAGGGAAACCATGTTCAACCGATTGGCACTCGCGGCAGCGATCTGGCTGA
>JANNPG010000317.1:0-19547 GCA_031399805.1 Betaproteobacteria bacterium
CATCCGCACTGGCGAGCACGCCCGCGCCAAGCGCAAGCAGAAAATTCCGCCGCATTGAGCGGCGAGCATCGTCCGCTCCAACGTGGCAACGTAAGCCGGCACAACAGTGTCCGGTCTTACGGTCTATTCGATCACCTTGTCGGTGCGCAGCAGTATCGAGTTGGGGATCTTGATGCCGAGCGCATTGGCGGTTTTCAGGTTTACGATCAGTTCGAATTTTGTCGGTTGCTCGACGGGCAGGTCTGCGGGCCGCGCACCCTTGAGTATCCGGTCCACGAAGTAAGCGGCGCGGTGATAGGCGGCCGCGATGCTCGGGCCATAGCTCATCAGGCCGCCCGCGTCGATGTATCCGCTGCTCGGGTAGATCGCCGGCAAGCGGTGCCGCGCGGCTAGCGCCGAGACCAGGTTTCGGTTTGTGACCATGAATCCGTCGGAAAGCACGCTCAGCGCGCCGGCGCGTTCGCGCGTGATGCTCGCGAACGCCGTATCCAGGTCAGCGACCTGGCGCACGCCGACAGAATGAAGCGCCAACCCAAGCGCCTTGGCAGCGACCTCGGTGTCGCGCACCAGCGGCAAATTGCCCGGGTTGGCGGAGTTCCAGATCGTAGCCACACGCGCCAGGTTCGGCACCACTTCCTTGAGCAGCTCGAGGCGCTTGCCGGTCAGCTCCGGGACGAAAATCGACATTCCAGTCACGTTCCCGCCCGGCCGCGCCAGGCTCGCGACCAGGCCGTCGCGCACCGCGTCAGGGCTGTTCGTCATAACGATCGGAATGCTGGCTGTGGCGTTTTTGGCGGCCTGCACGCCCGGCGTTCCGCCGGTCACGATGAGGTCAGGGTTGAGACCGACGGCTTCCGTCATCTGTGCGGGAAGCCGCCCTTCCATGCCGTCTCCCCAGCGATACTCGATACGGATGTTCTGCCCCTCGATGTAGCCGAACTCCCGCAGCCCGCGGAGGAATGCTTGGTCGAACTCCATCGGCCCGGGACGGTTCACCACGTACGCGAGCAGGGGAACGCGGCGCGCGGGCTGGGCGCCGACGGCGAACGGCGCGGTGAGCGCGCTTGCGCCGAGCGCACCAAGAAGTTTGCGGCGATTGTTCATTCCCCCTCCTTGCAATCTGCGCGACCATTATGCCCGCTTACGTCAATAACCGCAGACTGACGTTTTATTGGCCACAGTCGAAAGCCGACTCGCAGCAACCGCCGGCAAGATCGCTGGCGTAAGGTGCCACATACTAACCGGCGCGCCCGGCATCCCGGGTACAGCGGGTTGGCCGCGGCGTGATGTTCCTGCGGTTGCGCAAGAAGGAATTTGGCGCTAGTATGTGTATGAATCTATCGGAGAATACACACCATGCGAACCAATATTGTGATTGACGACAAGCTGATGAAGGACACGCTCCGGGCGACCGGACTGAAGACCAAGCGTGAAGCAGTCGAACAGGGGCTGCGCACCCTGCTGCGCTTGAGCCAGCAGTCAGAGATTCGGCGCTTTCGCGGGAAGCTGAACTGGCAAGGCGACCTTGACAGGATGAGGACGGACAAGTGATTCTGGTCGATTCCAGCGTATGGATCGACTACTTTCGCGGCGCACCGACACCCCAGGCGGAGATGCTCGATTCGTTGCTGGGAAGCGAGCCGGTGGCGACCGGCGACCTGATTCTGGCGGAAGTACTGCAGGGTTTTCGCAGTGACCGCGATTTCAATCAGGCCAGAAAACTGCTGACTTCCCTGACAGTGATTGACCTGGGCGGCAAGGATATTGCGATTCAAGCAGCCAAGTACTTCCGTACGCTGCGTGCCAAGGGGATTACCGTGCGCAAAACGATAGACGCGGTGATTGCGACCCGCAGCATAGAGAGCGGACTCAAACTGCTTTACAGCGACCGGGATTTCGATCCGTTCGTGCGCCACCTTGGTTTGCGCGCCGCGTTCCCGAAAAGCTAGGGACGCTCTGATTAATTCCGTTCGTGCTGATGTATAGAAGCACGTCCTGAGATCGAAGGGCACGGACAACTTGTTTACCGAGAGAAAGCGTTCACCCTTCGATACCTCAGTATTGTAGGGTGGGTTTGGCGCCTTTGAAGATCTTGTCTACATAAGTGGCGGCGCGCCAAAAACCGTCACTAAGATTACTCCCATAGCTCAGTAGTTCGGCTTTGCCCTCGGCAAAGCGCCGCTCGACTTCGAGATTCTTGCCCTCGACGTAGCCGAGTTCTCCCATTCTCCGCAGGAATGCACCGTAGTTGCTGGACCGGCGAGAATCAAGGCGATCGCCAGTTGACAGGAAACCGACGCGCCAGACCTTGCCCTGCTGCTGGGCGAAAGATGCGAGCGACGCAGCGAGCGCTCTCGCGCCAAGCGCTACGAGCAATTTACGGCGATTGTTCATTACCCTCACCTCCCTACAATCTGCAACTATTCCGTGGATTCAGCGATTCGCCTTGGCCGACTTGCTTTTGGTTTTATCGTCCTTCTGCTGCGGCGTTAGGAACCCGATAGGCCGCCTCTGTGGATCAGGGGGAGTCATCAGTTGACGGATGGCATTGAGAATGCCAGCGATGGCCTGGTCGTGGGTAGCGAGCTTGCGCCCGATCCGAGCTTCTAGCTGGTCAAGGCGGCCAGCCCATGGCCGAGCGCGGCGAGCACGAGCGCCAACCGGCGCACCGCCGTCTACTCCGGCACGTCGCCGCTGAGGCTCAGGCGCGGCATCTCGAAACGGTCGGTGATGCGCGTGTAGCCGCCGCGGCCGGCGAGGCGGCCGATCGGATTGACGCGGCCGACGTCGACGTGAAAACGCTCATTGACGAGACCCTCGTCATAGTGGAACCAGACGATTTCGCCGATCACGAGATGATTGGGCCGGCGGCCGAGTTCGATGATCTGCACCAGCCTGCACTCCATTGCGACCGGCGCTTCCCTGATGCGCGGCGGGCGCACCATTTTCGACGGCACGGTGGTGAAGCCCGCCTTTTCGAGTTCGTTGACGCCGCGCGGGTAGTCGACCGCGCAGACGTTCATTTTGTCCTTGATGGCGTCGCTGACGATATGCACCACGAACTCGGGACAGTCGCGGATATTGGCGACCGTGTCCTTGCCGCCGCCTTCCTTGTTGCCGACCGAGAAGCACAGCATGGGCGGATCAGAACCGACGGCATTGAAAAAACTGAACGGCGCGGCGTTGGGTCCCGTCGTGCCCAGTGTCGTGACCAGCGCGATGGGGCGCGGCGTGACGGTGCCGACGAGCAATTTGTACTGCTCTGTCTGTGAGAGTTTCGCGGCATCGAATTCAGTCATCAAGAAATTCCCTCCCTCATCCGGCGCCAGCGCCGCACCGGTCATTGAATCGTGATCTGTCCCGCCTCGATCACTTTCGCGTACTTGGCGACCTCGCGCCTGAACATGGCCGTCAGTTCTTCGGGCGTGCTGCCGACCGGCTCGCCGCCTTCCTTTGCCATGAACTCCACCACATCGGACGACTTGAGCGCCTTCAGGATTTCAGCATTCAGCTTGTCGACGATGGGCTTGGGCGTTCCCGCCGGCATGAACATTGCGTACCAGTTGTCCACATCAAAGCCCGGGTACATCGAAACCATGGTCGGCAGATTGGGGTACGCCTTGGCCGGTTTCGCGGTCGTCACGGCAATCGCCCTGACTTTGCCCGACGCGACGTGCGGTGCAACAGCCAGCGCGGTACCGAACTCGAAATCCACCTCGCCGCTGATCAGCGCGATCACCGCGGGGCCGCCGCCCTTGTACGACACGTTCGCCAGGCTGGCGCCGGTGGCCTGCTTGAACATCTCGACCGCCAGATAGCTGGTGGTGCCGGCACCGTTATTGCCGGCATTGAGTTTGCCGGTTTTTATCGCCAGCGCGACGAGTTCCTTCACCGACTTGACCGGCACGCTCGGATGCGTCACCAGTACCAGCGGCACCGACGATATCCAGCTGACCGGAGCGAGGTCCTTCAACGGATCGAAAGTCATCGATTTCTTGTACAGCGTGACATTGACCGAAAGCGAAGCGGTCGTAAACAGCACCGTATAGCCGTCGGCCGGCGCCTTCACCACCAATTCGGTGCCGATCAGTCCCGCCGCACCCGCCCGGTTGTCGACGACGAAGGTCTGCCCCAGGCTTTCATAAAACTTCTTGCCCAGGAGCCGCCCCTGAATATCAGTCCCGCCGCCCGGACCGAACGGGACGACGACACGCACCGTCTTGTCGGGCCAGACCTGCGCAGCAGCAGTCCCGGACAAGCCGATTGCGATGGCCGACAATAACAATGCGTCTAAGCGCAGAGGTGATTTCAGGTGCATGGTCTGTCTCCTCAGTAAAAAAAACCGTTTGGAATCAGGTTGGACTGCCGGAATCCGGATTGGTTTAGCTACGGCGCCTATGCCGAATGAATATTAGCGCGCTTCGGGCATTTCGCCTACTTCGCGTACGCTCAGCCGCGGTAAACCGGTTCGGGCTGCGAGAAGAACGACAGCAGAATATGGTAGACCATCTGGTAGTTGATCTGCTGGAAGCTCGCATGCGAGATACCGGCCATCACGGTGAATTGCTTGTCGGGATTCGGCAGGCGCTTGAAAAACTCGACGAGGTCGTCGAAGCCCGCGATGCCATCGAACTCGCCGCGCATAATGAGCGACGGCGCCGTTATTTTTGCGGGATCGACGACCGGCAGCTTTGAGCACATATCGACGTAGGTGCCGGTCGGCACCGAATCGTCGAGCGCCAGCACCGCGTCGGCGAACACCTCGACGACCTTCTTTTCCGCGCAGCCGGGATGATCGCGCTCGAATATGCTGTGCATGAACGCGCGATCGAGCGGGCGCCGGTTGATCTTCAAAAACTGCGGCAACTTCTTGCGCCGCTCTTCCAGCGTCGGGCTGCCCTCGCCGGTCCACACGAACGCGTCCAGCGCCAGCCGCGCGACGCGTTCGGGATGACGCTCGGCAAACATCGCCGCGCGCAGCGCACCGGACGAAATGCCGTAGACAAGAAAATTTTTCACGCCGCGCGTTTGCATGATGTAGTCGGTCGCCGTCGCCGTATCATCGGCGCCGTTCGCGATATCGCAATTGATATTGCGCGTCTTGTCGGAGCGGCCGTAGCCTTCCATGTCAAAACACCAGGTGTCGTAGCCTTGCGATGCAAAGTAATCCATGGCGGACGAATAAGGACGGCCCGGCACCTGCAGATCGAACGTCGGGGTCGAGGCCATCGACGACCCGTGCAAGAATAGCACGGTGCCGCGCAAAGGTTTTAAGGTGGCGCGCTTCTCCCACAGAAAAAGTTTGACGTCGCCCTTCTTCGTCCAATGTTCCTGCCCCTTCGCCTCCATCGCTGCCTGCGCGCTCATCGATACCGCTCCTGGTTATGCGTTCCGCAACAAAACAAGACGTGCATTTTATACCGCCCGCCTCACGCCGGCAGAAAATCGTCGCGCGCCGGCGGCCGGCAAGCGTTGCCGCATGCCGTCCGGCACACGTATAATCCGCGCTCCCGCCATCATCACGACACGCAGCTCGCTCCACTCGTTTCCCTCACATGTTTTTGCTGGAACACGACGCCAAATCGCTGCTTGCCCGGCACGGCGCGGCCGCGCCCGCTGGGGTGCTGCTCGATGGCGCCGATTTCGATGGCGTGCAACTGCCGCCGGCGCCGTGGGTGGTCAAGGCGCAAATCGCCGCCGGCGGACGCGGCAAGGCCGGGCTGATCCGCACCGCGAACTCGCGCGAGGTACTGCAATCGCACCTGCGCGCGATCCTCGGCGCGTCGCACAATGGCATGACCGTGCGCGCGTGCCGCGTTGAAACCCAGGTGACCGGTGTTGTGGAAACCTATCTGAGTTTCATGCTCGATCCGGTGGCGGCGGGGGTGCGCAGCATGCTGGCCGCGCAGGGCGGCGTCGAGATCGAAGCGCTGGCGGCGACGCCGGGCGCACTTAGAAGCGCGATCGTCGCGCCCGAAATCGGCGCGCTGACTGCGAAGGTCGGCGAACTCACGCACGACCTCGCACCGCATCTTGCACGCGCATTGAACAGCGCCGGCGCCGAACTGGCGCGCGTATTTCTCGCCGCGGAATTGTCGCTGCTTGAAATCAATCCGCTCTTCGTGCGGCCCGACGGCAGCTGGCTTGCGGGCGACGCGAAAATTGTCACCGACGACAATGCGATATTCCGCCAGCCGCATTTGCGCGCGCTGCTGGATAACCGCGCAGCCGCCTACCCGGAAGCCCAGCGCAAGGAACGGCACGGCTGCGACTACGTCGTGGTCGATCCCATTGGTGAGATCGGGCTGCTGACGACCGGCGCGGGCCTCTCCATGATGCTGATCGACGAATTGCGCGCGCTCGGCCTCAAGCCCTATAACTTCCTCGACGTGCGCACCGGCGGCCTGCGCGGCGATCCGGCGCGGCTCGTCAGCGTGCTTGAATGGATAGCCGAGGGGCCGCGCGTGCGCGTGCTGTTCGTCAACATCTTCGCCGGCATCACCGATCTCGACGAATTCGCGCGCCTGCTGATCGAGGCATTTGCGCACGTGCCGCAACTCAAAGTGCCGATCGTCGCGCGGCTTGTCGGCACCGGGCTCGATGCCGCGCGCGAGTTTCTCGCCGCGCGCGATATCCCGGTTGCGACTGATCTCGGCGACGCGATCAAGCACGTGCGGCGACACTTAGAACATGATTAACCCGCGCATCGACCGCACCACCGGCGTCATCGTGCAGGGCATCACCGGCCGCGCGGGCCGCATGCACACGCGGCTCATGCGCGATTACGGAACCCATGTCGTGGCGGGTGTGTCGCCAAAATCCGCCGCCACCGATGTCGGCGGCGTGCCGGTGTTCGCAACATGCCGCGAAGCGGTTGCCGCGACCAGGGCCACGGCAAGTGTGCTGTTCGTCGGCGCGGAACAATTGCTGGGCGCGATCGAAGACGCAGTGCGCGCCGGCATCAAGCTGATCGTGACGCCGACCGAAGGCATGCCGGTGCACGATGCGCTGCGCGCGCGGCGTCTGACGCAGGAAGCCGCAGTCACCTGGATCGGCGCCTCGACCCCTGGCATGGCGGTGCCCGGCGAAGCCAAGCTCGGTTTTCTGCCCGAGGCATCACTCACGCCCGGCCCGCTCGGCCTGATGTCGAAGAGTGGCACGCTGTCCTATGAGTCCGGCTACCGGCTCACGCAGCGCGGCATCGGCACCTCGGTGTGGATCGGCGTCGGCGGCGACCCGGTGAAAGGCACACGCTTTGCCGAATTGGTCCCGTTTTACGCCGCCGACCCGCAAAGCGAAGCCCTGCTCATCATCGGCGAAATCGGCGGCAACGAAGAAGAAGACTTCGCCGCCGCATTGACGGCGCAGCGCTTCGCCAAACCCGTGTTCGCGCTGATCGCCGGGCGCAGTTCCCCCGAGGGCGTGACGATGGGACATGCCGGCGCGCTGGTGCACGGCAGTCACGGCGGCTACGCGGCGAAGAAAGCCGCGCTCGAAAAGGCCGGCGCGACGGTATGCGGCTCGCTCGACGCCATGACTGACGCAATCGCCGCGTGGCACGCAGCGCGCGCCGCCGTATAATTAACCTCACGCGCATCGACGCGGACGCATAATCGGCGACGCTACGGTCACCTCTGGTGCGCCGGTCATGCGCGTAACATTCATAGGAGTAAGCGCGTGGATTTCAAACTCAGTGACGAACAACGCGAATTCGTGAGTGTGGTGCGCAAGGCGTGCCAGAAGGAGTTCGCGCCGCGCGCGATCAAGTACCTCGACGGCACGTGGCCCGCGGAGAACATGAAAACGCTCGCCGAAATCGGCGTGCTCGGCATGGCGGTGCCGACCGAATACGGCGGTTCGGGACTCGGCATACTCGACACCGTGCTGGTCCTCGAGGAAATCGGCAAGGTCTGCTACGTCACGGCGATGGCGGTGCTCGGCGAAGTCGGCGTGCAGTGCCGCATCATCAGCACCTACGCGCCGGAATCGATCAAGCAGAAAATCCTGCCGCGCGTGGCCACCGGCGAAGCCATCCTCGCCATTTGCATGACCGAACCGAACGCCGGAACCGACGTGCCGAACTACACCACCAACACCGTCGTCAAAGGCGACCGCATCGTCATTAACGGCCGCAAGACGCTGATCAGCCGCGCCGACATCGCGGAAATGTTCGTGGTCTTCACGCGCGTTGACAGCGTGCCGGGCGCCAGGGGCATCGGCTGCGTGCTGATACCCGGCGGCGTGCAAGGGCTCATCGCCGAGCCAAAATACCACACGATGGGCGGCGAGTACTTAAGCGAGGTGCAGTTCAACGACATCGAACTGCCGCTGGAAAACCTCGTGATCCGCGAAAACGGGTTGAAACGCCTGATGAGCGCCTTCAACACGCAACGCTGCCTGAATCCGGCGATCTGCCTCGGTCTGGCGGAAGGCGCGATGGAAGAGGCGGTAAAGTATTTGCGCAACCGTTCTGCGTTCGGGCATCCGATCGGGGATTTTCAGGGCATGCGCTGGAAGGCCGCCGACATGTACATCCAGATTGAAGCGGCGCGCGGCCTTCTCTACCGCGCCGCCGTCAGCGGCGAGCAGTTTCCCGACCCGACGCTCGCGGCGATGGCGAAAATCTACTGCAACGAGATGAGCATACGCGTCACCTCCGAAGCGATCCAGGTCCACGGCGGTTACGGCTTTACCGACGAATACCCGGTGTCGCGGTTTTTCCGCGGCACGCGCTACGGCAGCCTGGGCGGCGGCACCAGCGAGACGCTGCGTAATCTTGTCGGCAAGAAACTCGTGCGGGACATGGACCTTGCAACGGGCGTCCTCGGCATGGGGATGTTTTAGAGCGCCCCAAAACAAAAATCCCGGGCGGACCCGGGATTTTTTTACGCCTACCAAGTGTTCCGCAAATGATTGCACAAACCATTTGCGCTCGACGTTCCCCTCTCCTTCCCGGGAGAGGGGTTAGGGGTGCGGGGCCGGGCGATATTTATCATTCATTTAAAGCCCGGAAATTTCGCTTAATACGTCGGCCTCGGCCGCAGATACTTCTCGCGATCCATCGATTGCACGCCGAGCTTTTTGATCTCGGTGCCTTTCAGCACATCGAGCACGATTTCGGTGCCCGCATCGCCGCTCGCCCACAGCTTGCGATAGAAATCGGTATGCCCCTTCACCTGCTCGCCGCGGATGCCGACGATGATGTCGCCGTTCGCGAGCCCCGCGTGATCGGCCGGGCCGTCGGGCGACACGCGCGTTACGATGAGCTTGCCCTGCAAGTCCTGCGTATTGATGCCCAGCCACGGGCGCGGTTTGGATGACGTTTTGCCCTGCGCAATCAGGTCGCCCAGTATCGGCTTCAATAAATCGATGGGCACGAACAGGTTGCCGGGCACCTGCCCCCTGCCGCCGAGTGCATCGCCCACCACCAGCGAGCCGACGCCGAGCAGTTTGCCTTCCTTGTTGATAAGCGCCGCACCCTGCCAGTTGACCGTTGCCGGCGCGGTATAAATCGCCTCGTCGAGCAGATATTCCCAGTAGCCGGCAAACGGCCGGCGCGAGACGACGAAGGCCGGCGCCACGCCGTCGAAGCCGACGATCAGCACCGGTTCGCGCTCCGCGACGGTTGCCGAATCGCCAAACAGGATAGGCCTGACGTTCGGCGCCTTGACCGCGCGCAGCAAACCGAAACCGGTTGAAAAATCGTAGGCAATCACGCTGGCGGGCAGCGCGCGCCCGTCGGTCGCGGAAATATCGACCGATTCGGCTTCCTGCACCAGATAGCCGATGGTCAGGATCAACCCGCTCGAATCGATGACTATGCCGGTGCCTTCGCGCTCGCCACCGAGCGTGTTGCGGCTGCGCGCATTGGCAACGGCTTTCACGCGCACCTTGACTACGGAAAACGCGTCCACTGTCAATTGTTCGCGTGCGTCGGCGGCGCGGACGGGGTTGGCGGCAGCGAACATGCACAGCGCGATCAACGCCAGGCCGGCGATGGTCACCGCCACCCGCCCATCGCTAGTCCGGTCGCGGCGACTGCGGGGTGATGCAAAGCAATGCAACATGGGTACGCCCTCCTGGGCCGCGGTGATCACGCCTGACGCGTGCGTCGAAAATGAATAGTATGCTTGATTGGCCGCTTCGGCAATCATGCAACTCGTGCGAGAATCCGGTTCCGACCTCCCCGGGGCGCCCTGGCGACGACGAAATGACCTCGGGCAATAACCGCCCGCCCGCGGAACCCGCCGACTACACGCGCAGTGAAATCGCGTAGTGGGCGATAATCACCACGTCAGCCCATATCAACCCCGTATAAAGGAGCAACATGGAACTCGGATTGAAAGGCAAGGTAGCCGTCGTCACCGGCGGCACCGAAGGCATCGGCAAGGCAGCGGCAATGGAGTTTGCGCGCGAAGGCGCGAAGGTCGCGATCTGTTCGCGCCATGCCGACGTGGTCGCCAAAACCGTCGATGAAATCAAGCGTGCCGGGGGCGATGCCTTCGGCGTGGCCGCCGACATGAGCAAGATGGAGGATATCGAGCGCTTCATCGGCGCCGTGGTCAAGCACTACGGCGCGCTCGATATTCTGGTCAACAATGCAGGCACCTCCGCGCGCGGCGCGTTTCTCGACATCAAGGACGATACCTGGCACGCCGACATTGAACTCAAACTGTTCGGCGCCATCCGCTGCACGCGGCTCGCGGTGCCGCACATGAAAAAACGCGGCGGCGGCCGCGTCATCAACATCACGATATCGAGCGCCAAGCAGCCGGGCGCCGGCTCGATGCCGACGTCGATTTCGCGCGCGGCCGGGCTCGCGCTCACCAAGGCGCTGTCGAAGGAATACGCGGCGGACAATATCCTCGTCAACACGGTATGTATCGGCAAAATAAAATCCGGGCAGCACGAGCGGCGCTACACCAAGGCCGGCATGAGCGCCGACGAGTACTACGCGAACGAAGCCAAGCTGGTGCCGCTCGGGCGCGTGGGCGAAGCCGCGGAGGCGGCCAACGTGATCGTGTTTTTGTGCTCCGCCGCGGCGAGTTACGTCACCGGCACGAGCGTGCACCTGGACGGCGGTATGTCCGGCGTGCTGTGAGTCTGTGATCCCGCGAACATTACTGACAGCCGCCGCGCTGGCGCTGGCCGGCGCTGCGGCTGCGCAAGCGCCCGCTCCATCCGGACAATATCCAAACCGCCCGATTCGTTTGATCGTGCCGTTTCCGCCAGGCGGCGGCAACGACACGATGGCGCGCACCATCGGCATTAAACTCACCACCGCGCTCGGCCAGCAGATTGTCGTCGATAATCGCGCCGGCGCCGGCGGCATGATAGGCGCGGCAACCGCAGCGCATGCGGCGCCCGACGGCTATACGCTGTTCCTCGGCGGTGTTGCGAGCCACGGCATTAATCCGAACCTGCATGCGCGGCCCGGTTACGATCCGGTCAGGGATTTTGCGCCGGTGATCCTCATCGCCTCCGCGCCGCTCATCGTGGTGGTGCACCCGTCGGTGGCGGCGAAGACCATCCGCGAACTAATCCAGCTCGCGAAAGCAAAACCGGGGCAGCTTAATTTCGCTTCCAACGGCAGCGGCGGCTCGTCGCACCTCGCGGCCGAACTATTCAGGATGATGACGGGAACCGACATGGTGCATGTCCCGTACAAGGGCTTGTCGCCGGCGCTGATCGATTTACTGAGCGCACAGGTGCAGTTGATGTTCTCGAGCACGGTCGCCATCCTGCCGCAGGTACGCGCCGGCAGATTAAGACCGCTTGCCATGACCGGTGCAAAACGTTCGCCCGCGATACCCGAAGTGCCGACGGTCGCCGAATCCGGCGTGCCCGGCTACGAAACCGCCTCATGGTATGGCGTACTCGCGCCGGCCGGCACGCCGTACACCATCGTCGAACGTCTCAACCGGGAAATCGCCACCATCATCCGGCAGCCCGACGTGAGCGAGCGCCTGGCGAGCGAAGGCGCGGACGCGGCCGGCGGCACGCCCGCGGAGTTCGCCCTCCACATCAAGCGCGAACTCGCGCGCTGGTCGCAAGTTATCCGGCAGGCGGGGATCAAAGCCGAGTGACGCGCCGCCTGTCCGTGCCGCCAGGCGGCGGCTACAATACACACAATATCCGCATGAAAGGTATACCGGAATGACAACGCAAACCGACTGGGCGGCACTGCGCAACGAGTTTCCGACGCTCGCCAACTGGACCTATCTCGACGTCGCGCGCAAGACCGTGCCACCGCGCTGCCAGGAACGGGCGCTGCAGGAATACACCCGCGACGTTTATGAGAACGCCGGCGCCGACGCGTGGTCCGCGACCAACGTCGCCGAGACGCGCGCGGTGATGGCGCAACTCCTGGGCGCCAAGCCATCCGAGCTTGCGTTCACCAGGAACACGACTGAAGGGCTCAACATCGCCGCCCACGGTTTCGATTTGCAGCCCGGCGACAACATCGTGCTGACCGACATGGAGCACGTGGCCAACATCTGGGTATGGAAGCACTGGGAAGCCAAAGGCGTTGAAATCCGTTACGCCGCGCACCGCGACGGCCGGCTTCCGCTCGACGCTTTCGTGGCGAAAATGGACAACCGCACCCGCGTCGTGGCGTGCGCTTATGTAACTTACGGCAACGGGTATCGCGTCGACCTGCCCGCGCTGGGAAAAGTCTGCCGCGAGCGCAACATCCGGCTCGTGGTCGACGGCGTGCAGGCCGCCGGCATCCTCGCCGCGCCGCTGTCCGAACTGGGCGCCGACTTGATTGCGATCGGCGGCCACAAGGGGCTGTTCGGGCTGACCGGGTCGGGGCTCCTGTACTGTCGTGAGGAACTCGTGAACGAACTGAAGACGCCGTTCGTCAAAGCACCCGTTGCCGAGGGATCGGTCTCCGCGCGCGCGCATCTCAACAGCCAGTTCGATTACGTGCGCATCGCGCACCGCTTCGAGGGCGGCAATCCCAACTTCCTCGGTGTGCGCGTGCTGCGGCGCGGCGCCGAATTCCTGCAGTCGATCGGACTTGCGCAGATCGAGCAGCGCGTGCGCGAACTGTCAACCACCTGCCTGAAACTGGTCAAGGCGGCGGGTCTGAAGACCCTCACCCCGGAGGCGTGGGAGGAGCGCGCGCAGATCGTCAGCGTGCCGGTGCCAAATGCCGGCGAAATCATGGAGCGCTTGCGCGAAAAGCACCGCGTCATCGTCAACGTCAAGGACGACGCGCTGCGGTTGTCGATGTCTTTCTTCAACAACGAAGAGGATATCGACCGCGCGCTGCATGCGATCAAGCGCGAGCTTTCAGGCAAAAAAGCGGTGGCCGCCGCCGGGTGAGCGCGTCTGACCAGTGGGGTGCGCCGGACACCGCGTGCCTGACTCGAACCGGCGGCCTGTCGCCATCAGGCGGATCTTGATTGGGTGCCGGAAAGAGGAGTCGAACCTCCGACCTTCGCATTACGAATGCGCTGCTCTACCAACTGAGCTATTCCGGCAATTTTTTCTCTAGCGCGTACTACCTGCCTGCTATTTTAACCGAGATTTTGACCGCTTCGAGCCGGCACGCCCGCCGGCAGAAAAACCGGCGTCAGGCCGCGCGCGTGCGGACGCGCACGATGATATCAACGCCCTCGGTGGCCATGCCGCGCGGCAGTGCCGGCAAGCCCGTCACGCGTATATCCCGCGCATCAATATCCGTCAGTGCGCCCGTATCAAGATTGTAAAAATGGTGGTGCGCTTCGGTATTCGGATCGTAGAACACCTTGCTCGGGTCGACGATGACCTCGCGTATCAGCCTCGTCTTGAGAAAGAGATTCAGCGTGTTATACACCGTCGCCTTGGAAGTTTCGGCTGCGCGATCATTGACCAGCGCAAGTATCTGGTCGGCCGACAAATGCTCGCCGCGCGAGAATATCGCGTGCGCTATTTCTATGCGCTGATGCGTTGGATTGATGCCGTGGCCGCGCAGCACGTCGGCGAGATTGTCCCGTGTGTATTTGTTTTCAAGCATCAAATTCATTTTAAACCAACGTTTGGACTCTGTCTAACCTGAAGTGCTTGGGAGCCCTGATCGACGAGCGCGCCCGTTCGTTCCGACGAACAGACCGCTTATCGGTTGAGCGTGGCATTGCTAACCCGGCGTCATTAAGATGCCACTGGTCTAGGGAGTAATCATATGCGTCGCACTTCGGGTATGACATTAATTGAAATCGTGATGGTTATCGCCATCATTGCGATACTGGTTGCCATCGCGCTGCCGTCTTATCAACGCTATCTCGCGCGTGGCATCCGCTCGCAGGGGCAGCAATTCCTGATGGACATTGCGCAGGCGCAGGAGCAGTTCTTTCTCGACCAGCGATCTTATGCCACCGACCTCGGCGTGGGCCCCGGACTGCTGAACAGAACCATTCCGCCTGAAGTCACCGCGCAATACACGCTGACCCAGCCGTTTGCCGTAAACAATGCCGCGACGCCGCCCACATTCATGCTGGTGCTCACCCCGAATGCCGGCGGCACGATGGCAACTCAGGGCGACGGCGCTCTGATTATTAACAACCTGCAGCAACGCTGGCGTGAAGTGGACGGCAATCTTGTTTACAACCCGCAACCCGCCGATTGCACATGGGAAGCCACCAATTGCAAAGCAAATTAATTTCAGTCGCGGGCCACCGCTCGTGCGTGCGCGGCTTTACCCTTATTGAACTGCTGATCGTGGTGACCATCAGCGCGATCTTGCTCGTGATTGGCGTGCCGGCGATGGGGGAGTTCGTGGCGGATCAGCGCGTGCGCACCGTGACCTCCGACATTGCGTCGGAGTTCGCATTGGCGCGCGCCAAGACGATTGAAACGAGCCGCCGCGTTTACATGGAAAAACTCGGCGTCAACTGGAACAACGGCTGGCGCCTGTATGCCGACATCAACGACAACGGTGCTTACAACGCCGGCATCGATCTGGAACTCAAACGCTTCGAAGGGTTCACCGCGGGCACCATCTATGTTTGCACCCTGCCGGTCGCGGCCTTTCCGACCCAGATCGTGTTCCGGCCGGACGGGCGTATCGCGCGCACGGGCGTGGTGACGGCAAACGACGGCATTTACGTCGTCGATACCCTGGGCGACGGCAACCCTGCCAACGACAAGATCCGTGGCGTCCAGTTCGGATTTTCGGGGCGCGCCACCGTGCTCAAACTCAACGCGACGGCCTTGCCATGTGCCGCCAATTGAGCCGCGGCTTCACGTTGATCGAGGTCCTGGTCACGCTGGTGATCCTGACCTTCGGTCTCCTGGGCATCGCCGGCCTGATGGCCAAAGGCCAGCGCATCGCCTTCGAGGCCTATCAGCGCCAGCAGGCGGTGGCGCTCGCCAGCGACATGGGCGAGCGCATACGCGGCAACCGGCTGCTCGTGTCGACCTGCCCCGCGGGTCTCGCGTGCACCACTTATACGGCGGGCGCTCCGGTCCTCACACCGCTCGGCACCGGCGGTTTTTACGCCGACTACCTGAGCGGCACCGGCACCATAAAAGATTGCGCGACCCTGGTGTGCACCATACAGGAACTCGCCTTGTACGACATCGGACTGTGGGACGGATTGTTGAACGGCTACTCCGAACAGCAGGCGGGCAGCGGCACACGGATCGGCGGCATCGTCAACGCGCTCGGTTGTATCGAGGAAATTGCCGACACCCTGGCGACATGCCCCCCGGCGCCGGCGCCCGCCTCGCTCTTTAGCCGCACCGTGCGCATCAGCGTGGCGTGGCAGGGCAACGACGAAACAGTCGCGCCGGCAAACTCCAACTGCGGCATCAATCAGTATGGAACCGAAACCCGGCGGCGCGTCGTCGCCTACGATTTACTGGTGCAACAACCCTGTCCATAACCGCTATGAAGCTAATGCATAACCGCCTTTCGGTCACGCGCCTTACCCTCGCGCAACGCGGCTTGTCGATGCTGGAGTTGATGATCGGCCTCGCGATCGGGATGGTGCTGACGCTCGGCATGTTCACCATGATCATCAGCACTTCAAATACATTCCGCGTCAACGACGATTTTTCGCGCATGCAGGAGAACGCCGCCAGCACTTTCCGCTACCTCGGCGATTCGCTGCGCCAGGCGGGCTTTTACGGCAACGCCATGGACACCAGCAAGATTGCCTTCGTCGCCGGCAGCGCGGTGGCGACGACCACCGATTGCGGCTCGGCCGCGATTACGCCGTCGGTGAATTTTGCGCTGGACTTTGCCACCCCGATCCGCGCCTACATGAACTACACCCCGTTGAACGTGACCGCGGACTTTCCCTGCATAGCGGCATCGAATTTCAATCAGGGCCCGCCGCTTCCAAGCGGCAACTCCAACCCGATTCTGGTCACGCGCGGCGCGAGCGGCTTTCGCATCTGCTGGGCGAACGTTGTCGCCGTGGCGAATATATCGCCGGCCTGCCCCAACACGCCCAGCCTGCTGGCCAATCAAACGAATTTCGGGACCACCATCTACCTGCAGTCCGATCCCTATCAGGGGCTGGTGTTCTATGGCGCGGATTATGCGGCGCTGCGCGCCGGGCCTAGCGGGCGCAAGTATCCGAACGGCACCGACATGGAAATGTTCGAATACCGGCCGCACGTCTACTACATCCGTCCGTGCAGCCGGCCCGCGGGCGGGGCGGTCAACTGCACCGGCGCCGCCGACGATGGCGGCCGGCCGATACCGACGCTGGTGCGGCAGGAACTCATCGGCAGCGCGATGACCGAGGTGCCGCTGGTCGAAGGCATAGACCTGATCGATTATCGCTTCGGCGTCGACACCAGCAACCCGGCTGACGGGGTGGCGGACTTTTACACCGCGAATATCGTCACCGTGGCGCAGTGGGCGCAGGTCGTCTCGGTGAAAGTCACCATACTGGTGCGCTCGCCCGCCCTCAGCGCCGAGTATGACGATAGCGGCAAGGTCTACGATTTGTTGGGAGATAACCTGACGGTCTTGTACCGCTGCACCGCCTCCCCGGCGCCCGCGTGCAACTACAAACGCAAGATTTTTTCGCAGACGATTCAGGTGCGCAACATCGCGCAAAGGAACGGCGCATGAACCATTCTCACACCGGTTTGCCGCGCCGCGAACGCGGCGCCGTACTCGTCGTCTCGCTGATCATGCTGGCGGTATTGACGCTGTTCGTCATCTCCATGATCAAGACGTCGATCATCGAGTTGAAAATCGGCGGATCGAGCCAGGTTGCCGCCATCAACCTCGCGGCCGCGGATTCCGCGCTCGATAATTTCCTCGCTTTGAACGGCGGACGCTTCGCGCCCGGCTGGCTGACCCTGGTCGGGGCGCAAGGTCCCGTCGCCGGGTCGTTCAATTACACGGCAGCCAATAGCGCGTACGGCGCGCTCGGCAGTTCGGTCGTGGTGGCGGCCGTCCAGTTGAGCTGCGGCGCGTGGAGCCAGATCGGCACCATGTTCGGCGCCATGAGTTTGCAGGCGGTGCAGTTCGACCTCGCGGCCACCGCGACGGGCGGGCTCGGCACCGCCGGTACCGCGGTCGCGCATCAGGGCGTGCAGGCCGCTGCGCCGGGCGGATCGTGTTAACCCATGCTGCAACTGTTGCCACAGGCCGCCTGCGCGCATGCGCGGGCCAATCAGTCGTTACGTTCTACCCATGAGGTGTCACGTGAATAAACGCGAACTATTCAAGAAAACCATCGCCTGGACGCTGATCGCGTCCATGCTCAATCCCGCCCTGATGGCGCCGGCTTTCGCGCGCGACAGCGACATTTACCTCGCGAGCACGAGCGGCACCAGCGCCGCCGAGCCCAACGTGCTCTTTATCCTCGGCACCAACGACCGCATGAACGTCGCCGAAGCGTGGCGCGAATACGATCCGGTCACCTACGACTCGCACGCGGAATATCTGTGGAACGATATCAACATCATCAATAGCGGGGCCGAAATCGTCGCGGAGAACGCCAATAAGATTTCTACCGCCGCGCCGCCCGTCAATCCGTTCAGCGTGTGGGGCACGTGGTCGGGCGCACTGAATACCGACCGCAGGGCACTCTGGCAGGCGACCCGCGCTTATGCGCAAGGCACGCAGGCAGGCGACCCCGGTGCGCGCACCACCTACCGCAATTATTGGCTGGGCTCATGGCATTACTGGGCGCCCACCGGCACGCCGACGACCGACCCGCGGCTGTGGTCGGTGTCGTTCAACCGCTTTCTTGGATTCGTGCAGACCATCGCCGGCGCGCGCGGCGGTGTGACTTTCCCTAACTCCACCACCGCCAATTACACCGGCACCAACGACTTCCGCGGCTCTAACCTGTGCACTTCCTCAGTCACGGAACTCGAGCCGTCGACCATCTTCGCCCCGACCGGCCGCGCGCAAAACGCCGGTTTCATGCTGAACCAGCAATGGGTGCGCTGGGAGCAGTACCTGGGCCTGCAAACGGTTAATAATCCCGCCGTCAATTACCCCGGCAACCATACGACCGTCAACGTGGTCGCCAACACCTCCTCGGCGCCCACCGTGACCACTTTCTACCGCGGCTACGTGGACGGCGTGAGCGGAGCGCCGACCAACACGGCGACGCCGACCGAGCCGACGACCGTCTATCGGGACAGCAACGGCGGCGGCATCGGCAGCCAGGGTCTGCCCATCCGCAGGCAGCGCGGCCCCATAACTGCGCTGCCGGCCGTCACCAACCCGAGTTCCGCTCCGGATGGCGTGCGCAGTTACGCCGGCTGGACCGACCCCAAGGCCGATCTCGGCGGCTACGTGTACCAGTCCTGGACCGCAGCCACCACCGCGGGCTATTACTACCCGCAGGCGGTGCTCGCCAGCTTGCGCGGCGTCTACGGCTACAGCCTGGGCGCGGCCGGGCTCGCGCAGGTCCCCGCCGGCTCGCTCGCGAATGAACAATTCAGCGCGTGGCTCGGCAACCGCGACGGCGCGCCCGCGTTCGGCAGCGCAGTCGGTACGCCGGGTTATTACGATACGACCGTCACGAACTGCAATCCCGCATCGGGTCCGTCGGTCGCGAACAAGTGCATCCAGTTCAGCAGCGGCGCGAGCACCTACACGATCCAGCAGGATTGCAATCCAGGGGGCGGCCCGATCAGGCAGGAACGCGACGCGACCACGGCCATCCGCTACACCCAGGCCACGTGCAACACCACCGGCGCGCCGCGCTGCTACATCAACGGCGTGCTGCAAGGGTCGCTGGCGCCATGCACGGCGGTCGGGGTCACCACGCCGGTATGCGCGCCGTTGACGAACAACACGTTCTACTCGACGTATCGGCAGGCGAATTGCAGCTACGGCGGCTTCGCGACCGTTAACGTCGGCACGTGCGTGTGGAATGCGGCGCGGCAGTCGGTCTTGATCGAAGGCACTTCATATACCGCACAGGGCTGGCACTATTAAGGCGGCGCCTGCGTGGAAAACGGCGCGACTACGCACTGCGCCTCGGGCGGCATCACCAAGACGCTGAACGGCGTCTCGCGGTCGAACGTGATGGGAGGCTACGCCTCACCCCCACCCGCCGGCGGACCCGGCACCACGC
>JANNPG010000321.1:0-13084 GCA_031399805.1 Betaproteobacteria bacterium
GTCTGACATAACCGGCGCTGCGCGGCTTCATCGCGCAGCGTCCGTGTTGATGGATGGGTTGGGCGTCTTCTTGGCTCGGCGATAGACGGCAGTGCCACCTGCTATGACAAACTGAAGAACTATTGCCAGAGGCCAATAGAGCATCCACTGCAATGGGAGGCCAGAGCGGTCCTGCGGACCAAGCCACAAACTAGCAATTGCCGCGAGCGCAATGGAGGATGCAATGAAGCCCGCATGCCACACGGCGCGCGAAGCCTTAGCGAGGGCGGCAACGACAGCCCACAACAGATGTGGGGCCGCGTAGAACAAGTAGCCGCCGAGAACATAGGCGGAGAACATTTCCACACCAAAGGGCTCACGCCTGACAGCAACAGCAAAAACGCCGAGTGTCACAACGGCGGGAATGCTGAGATGAACTATGAGTGATGCTCGCTTCATGACGCCCAACTAGAATTCGTTGGTAAAAATTATTCGGGACATATTCGCACGCAGAAATTATCTGGTCAGTTGTAACAGACGCTACGCACTATTTCCTTGGGCAGCATACAAGGCGACAGACTCCGGTTTCTGCAGCGATACTTGGAACTTAAACCGGCTCGAACTTGAACCGTTTCACCTTCTCCATGTTGGTGCCTTCGATGCGTATGAGGCGCGTCGGGCCCGCGCGGCTCGGCGAATGCAGGTCGCCTTCGTTGTAGACGTGGGCGACACCCGGCGTCAGCTTGTACTTGGTTTTGTGCTTGACCTTGCCCGGTATCTCGGCGCTCGCGGGGCTGACGAGTTCCCAGTCCGACATCGCGGTTTCGCCCTCGACCTGGCCGTAAATCGCCCACGAGTGCGCGTGATCGTGCGGCGGGCTGTCTTTGGCGCCCTTGTACTGGTGCGCAAGTATGCAGAAGCCAAGCTCGGGGTCTTCGTGCAGGATCTGGCGCTCGGGCGTCGCGTCGCTGAACGTCGATTTGATGAACGCGTCGTCTTTCAACGCGTCTTTCAAAATAGCACAGACCTTCTGGCGTCCGGCGGGGCCCGGTTCGGCCTTGAGCGCGGCGTGAAAAGCGGTGGCGAGTTGTTCAACGGTATGAGCCATGATCTTCCTCCATCGGGATTTATTGGCTGGCGGCACCCGCGGGGATGCGCGGCAGGCGAAACTATAGCCTAAATTTTAATTCTCATCTTAACCGGCCGCGCGTGCGGCCTTGCGCCTAGCCATCGCGCTTCAACACTGCCTCGATGTCCGCCGCGGGCACCTTGATGGCCACGCCGGCGCGCTCTTCCTGCAGCAGCATGGGCACGCGCGAGTCGCGCGCGCCCCAGCCGCGATTCAGCGCTTCGGTCATTTCCGCGCGCGTTAGCTCTGCGATGCGCATCGGCACGCCGATTTCGCGCGCGAGTTCGGTCGCCAGCATCACGTCCTTGTGCGCGAGCTTCAACGCGAAGTCGGGCGGATCGAATTCGCCGCGCAGGAATTGCTTGCCAAGGCGGTCGAACGTGCGCTGGCGCCCGAGCGAGCATTGCCGCACCGCGGCCCACAGCGCGAGCGGCTCGACGCCGGCCTTGACGCCCATCGTGAATACTTCGGCGAGCGCGGTCTGCATCGCGTAGCCGGCGCAGTTATGCACGAGCTTGGCGACCGAACCGGCGCCAATCGGGCCGATATAGATGACCTGGTCGCCGATGGCGTCGAGCACGCGCTTGAACTTGTCGAACACGGCCTTGTCGCCGCCGATGAGCAGCGCGAGCTTGCCGGTTTTGGCGCCCAGCGGCCCGCCGCTCACCGGGGCGTCGAGCAGGGCGATGTTTTTGGCCGCGAAACGCGCGTGCAATTTTCGGATCACCGTGGGCGAATTCGTCGACAAGTCGAACCACGCGGTGCCCGGCTTCATGTGCTCGATCAATACGTCGGCGACTGCTTCGACCTCGCGCGGCCCGGGCAGCGATGTAAATATGACCTCGGAATGCGCGGCAATCTCGCGCGGCCCGTCTGCCCATGTCGCGCCCGCTTTCAGATGCGGCGCTGCCGCATCGCGCCGCAGGTCGTTGACGGCGACTTCGTGTTCCGCCGTCTGCAGGTTGAGCGCCATTGATGCACCCATCGTTCCCAAGCCTATGAATCCCACGCGCATGATGGCTTACCTTTTGGTGAATGAATAATTCAAATGTACGATGGATTGCGCCGGTGCCGTGTCAAGCGTGCACGCGGCGCACGGCGGTTTCATCTTGCTTTTGAGATAGCTGCAACTAATTCTTCGGCGCGACGTCGAGCCGGATGACCAGTCCCTCGGTGGCTTTGGACATGGCCGGGTATTTCTTCATGACGAGCGGATCGTGGCCGGGGACGATGTGGTCGAGCGAATCCGCGAGACGCCGCAGCGTGCGGTAGCCGTCGAGCATCGCGGGCTGGTCGACCACGTTCACGTACGGCCGGTAGTTCACGAAGTTTTCGTAAAAGTGGCTGGTGTCGGAGGCGAGCACGACGATGCCGCGCGCGGTATTGACGCGCACGCATTGCATGCCGGGCGTGTGGCCGCCGAGGCGGTGCACGGTGAGTCCCGGCGCAAGCTCGGCCTCGCCGTCATGAAACTGCATTCTTCCGGCAAAATTGATGCGCACGAGGCCGGTCACGTCGTCGACGTCGAACGAGTGGGAAGTTTTCTTGTAGCCCATGTAGCGGCCGGTCGCGTATTGCATTTCCCGGTCCTGCAAATGGAAGGTCGCGTTGGGCAGCTTGCCGAAGTTGCCCGCGTGGTCGTAGTGCAGGTGCGTGAGTATCACGTCGCTGACTGCGTCCGCCTTGATGCCGAGCTCCGACAGCATGTCGATCGGGCAGTGCAGGAAGGTGCGCTTGCGCGCGGTCGCATCCTCCTGCGTCATACCGGTGTCAATGACGAAAGTCTTGGCCGGGCTCCTCGCGACCCACACGAAATAATCCATCGGCATCGGCACGTCATGCGGGTCGCCGCCGAGGAAATGGCTCGAGCTCATCGCGTCGCGCATGGCGTAGCGCAGGGCAAATACTTCATATTCGGGCAGGCTCAAGCGGGTTCTCCATGGGACGGTTGGGTAGAGCGTACGATATTAGCATCGTCGCGCGGTGTTCTCCACTGCGGCCGGATGTGGGTACGTTCTTGTTTAACCCGCCGCCTTCTGACCGCGGATGGCGAGTACAAACACCGTGTCCAGTGTTGCAACGTACCGATAGAGCGCGACATAGCCGCGCGCACGGCGCCCGATCACAAGTTCCCTAAGGTCTGACCGGACCGGCCGCCCGATCAGCGGATTGCGTTCCAGCACATCGATTGCCCTGATGATATCTTCAATGCGCGATGGCGCGTCCGCCACCTGATGCTGTAAGAGATGATCCACAATGCGATCAAGATCATCCCCGACCTCTGGCGCGAGCTCGACACGCGACATGACTAAAGCGTTCGCGGTTTCGGTCGGGCAACCTTTTTGCCGGTGAACCTACGCTCAAGATAGCGACGCATCTCATTCCACGGTACGGTCTTGCCGGAGGCGACAATCCCGGCGTAGCGCCGCTCGGCGGTATCCTGGAACTCCGCCCGGCGCTCTTCCTGCTCGGCCTTCTCGGCTATCGCGTCCAGTATGAAACTGTGCGCCGTGGTTCCGGCGCGTTCCGCTGCACGGGCGATGCGCTCCTTTAGATTCTGCGGCAGGCGTATGGTGGTTGTGGACATCGCTAAGCCTCATGTGAAAAAAATGATTGTAGCACAATAGTGCTACATTACAATATCGACAACCGGATGAAACGCTATCCGTACGTGCTAGGCTTGTAATCCTGAAGCGGCGCCTGCACGCGCATCCGCCAACCGGAGGGGGAATATGAAATACACGTTGAGCTACGGACTATTGGGAATCCTGTCGTTAGGGTTGACGGCCGGTGTTTACGCACAATCCTATCCGGCGAAGACGGTTCGTTTTATCGTGCCGTGGCCGCCGGGCGGCGGCGCCGACACGATTTCGCGCATGATGACGCCGAAACTGTCCGAGGCATTGGGGCAGCAGGTCGTGATCGACAATCGCGTCGGCGCGGCCGGCCGCACGCGAGCAGTGAACAGGGTTCCCGCTTGCGGGATGTGATCGTCCGCGAGTCGGGTGACGCGCCGTTGAAATCCGTGCGTGCGCGGCGCACGTCTGCGGGGTCGCATCCCCCTGAAGGGGCTCCCCTGCTCCGCCCTTCGACGGCGTATCGGCGCCGAAATGGCGGTGAAGTCGCCGCCCGACGGCTATACCATCCTCGCCGCCTATGCCGGCACGCATGCGATCAATCCTGCGCTGTACCGCAATATGCCGTTCAAGGAGAGTGATTTTTCCCCGGTGATCTGGCTGGCGTCGGTGCCGCAGTTGGTGGCGGTTCACCCTTCGCTGCCGGTAAAGACCATCAAGGAATTGATCGCGCTCGCCAAGGCGAAACCGGGGCAGCTCAATTTTGCATCGGCCGGCGCCGGGGCAATCAACCACCTCACCGGCGAACTGTTCAACTACATGGCGGGCACGCAGATCGTGCACGTTCCGTACAAGGGCGGCGGGCCGGCAGCCATCGCGCTGTTGTCCGGCGAAATCGAAATGATCTTCGGCGAGCCGGCTTCGCTGATGAGTCATGTGAAGGCGGGTAAGCTGCGCGGCATTGCCGTCACCAGCGCGCGGCGCTCGCTCGCGCTGCCGGAATTCCCGGCGGTGGCGGAGGCGGGTGTTCCAGGCTACGAGGTTGTCTCGTGGCATGGCGTGCTCGCGCCGGCGGCGGTGCCAAAAGAGATCATTGCGCGTCTGAATGCCGAGTTTAATCGCGTGATCGAGGCGCCAGACATGAAGTCGCGTATGCTGGCTCAGGGCTTCGAGCCGGTCGGTGGTGTAGCGGAAAAGTTCGGCGAGCACATCCGCGCCGAGATCGCCAAGTGGGCGCCGGTCATCAAGGCTGCGGGACTCAGAGTCGACTGAATAATTTCAAGGCGGACCGGCTGCGCTATAGGTCCACGCGCAGCTTTCGAATCCGGTCTTCATCCAGCGTTACGCCCAGACCCGGTGCGTCGGGAACCCGCACCTGATTGCCCTCGAGCTGAACCGGTTGGGTAACCACGTCTTCGCGTAGCGCGCAGAGGCCGACGGTAAAAGGCCCCTCGCGCAAGGCGCCGGGCCACGCCGCGGCGAGGTGGGCGGCGGCCATCGTCGCAATGCTGGTGCCCGGATGATTCCCCGGATAGATGTGCATGCCCGCCGCATCGGCGACCTGCCACAGTTTGCGCGAGTACCAGATGCCGCCGTTCTTGGCGATCTTGGTCTGCACCGCGGTGGCTGCACGCTGGCGTATCACCGCCATGAGGTCGTGCACGTTGGCCACGCATTCGTCCGCGATCAGCGGTACGTCAACGCGCCGCGCCAGTTCCGCCATGCCATCGAGGTCCCAGATCGGCAGCATTTGCTCAGCCGCATCGATCGCATAGGGTTCCAGTTTCCTGAGCAGCGCGAGCGCGTCATCAAAACCCGTGCCCGCATTGGCATCGATGCGCAGGTTCAAGTCGTCGCCGTAGCGTTCGCGTAGCGCCCGCACGTTTTGCACATCGGCCTTGAGATCAGCGCCGACCTTGATGGTAAAGCTGCGGAACCCACGCTGGTAAAGCGCGTCCGCGCCCGCCAGCGTTGCGGCGAGCGTGGGCTGTATGAACAAAACCCCGCACGACGAAACGGTGTCCCGGCACTTGCCGCCGAGCAAAGTATGCACCGGCACGCCGAGTAGCTTGCCTTGCAGATCGTAGAGCGCATCGGATATCGGCGCCTGCGCGTAGAGGCTGTGATAGACCGCCGCGTCGAGTTCGCGCATGATCGCGGCGATCGCGAACGGTGATCGGCCGACGATGAGCGGAGCGAAGTGATCGTTGATGACGCACGCCAGGCTCGCCAGCGTTTCGGAACTGCCCTCGCGGCGCCATGCCTGGGTTTCGCCGATGCCGACGACGCCCGCATCGGTGTGCAGGCGCACGAGCATGACTTCCACCGCGGCGCGCGCGGCGCCACTCGCAATCTTGACCGGTATGTTGAGCGGGATCCGCAGCGGGATCGTTTCAACTCTGGTGAGCCTGACGTTCAGATCGGCGCGCGCCGCCAGGTCGTTCGTGGAATTGTTTGTGTCCATGCCATTTTCTCCTGGCGTTCCCCGTTTCGGCCGCAGCAAATTTCTCGGGCACGCACGGCTTGCCGATTAGCAGCGTCGTAGTGTAACTTAAGACCGCGGTCGAGAATATGCCGGGGGAGCTCTGATTAACCCCTCAACCGTTCGCCCCCGAATCAAGTCCGGGGCAGGCTCTGAGGTATCGAAGGGTGGACGTTGTTTCTCGGCAAGTATTATGTCCGTGCCCTTCGATACCTCAGGACATGCTTCTATACATCAGCACGAACGGATTTAATCAGAGTTTCCTTAAGCGGGAGCACAGCGTGGCGACTCAATCCAGATTGATTGGTTTTATCGGCGTCGGCGTGATGGGCGGACCGATGGCGCGGCGTTTGCTCGAACGCGGTCACAAGTTAATCGTGCATGACACCAATTCCGCCGCGCTCAAGCGGCTGGTCAAGCTCGGCGCGCGCGCGGCGAAGAGTCCGCGTGACGTCGCGGATCGGGCGCAGACGGTGCTGGTGAGCCTGCCGACGCCGCAAATCGTGCGCGCGGTCGCGCTCGGCGACAACGGCGTGATTCGGGGCCGGGCCGTGAAGACCTTCGTCGATCTTTCCACCACCGGCTCGATCATCGAGAAGGAAATCGCGAAAGCGCTCGCCGCGCGGCGCATAGAGACCGTCGATGCGCCGATCTCTGGCGGCCCCGCCGGTGCTGCCAATGGCACTCTCGCGGTGATGGTTGCCGGCAAGCCGCGCGCGGTGGCGGACGTGCGCGGGCTGCTCAACGTATTCGGCACGGTATTCGTCGTCGGCCGGCGCGCGGGACAGGGTCAGATCATGAAGCTCCTCAACAACCTCCTGTCGACGACCGCGCTTGCGATAACCTCGGAAGCGTTCGTCGCGGGAGTCAAGGCGGGGCTCGATGCCGATACGATGGTGGCGGTGCTCAACGCCGGCAGCGGCCGCAACAGCGCGACCGTGGACAAAATCCCGAACTCAGTGCTGACGCGCACCTTCGATTTCGGGTTTCCCGTTTCGGGAGCATGCAAGGATATCGGACTCGCGATCGACGAGTGCCAGGCGATGGGCCTGCCGATGATGGTGGGCAGCGCCGCGCGCCAGCTCTGGCAGTTCGCCTATGCGCAGGGCGGGGCGAAGCGCGACATGACCGCGTTGATCACTTATATCGAGCCGTGGGCGGGCGTGCAGGTCAAAGGCAAGGCGAGCAAGGCAATGCGTTCTAAGAAAACTCTGACTAAGTCCGTTCGTGCTGATGTATAGAAGCATGTCCTGAGGTATCGAAGGGCACGAGCACCGCGGGTACCGAGCAAAACCGTTCACCCTTCTATACATCAGGGCGAACGGTTGCGGACGCAATCAGAGCTTCCCTAAGTGATGCCGTAAGCGGGGCAACACCGTACTGAATACATAGCGAGGAGAAAATAAAATGCAGCAACTGTTAAAGACATTGACCTTTGCGTCGAGTGCCTCCGGACAGCAACTCGCCGGCGAACTCTTCAAGCTCACGACCGGCACTGACATCCTGCACATCCCGTACAAAGGCGCCGGACCCGCGGTGCTCGATTTGCTCGCGGGCAACGTGAACCTGATGGTGTCCAATCCGACCTCGATCGTGCCGCACGTAAAATCCGGAAAATTGCGCGCGCTGGGCGTGCTGGGCGCGAAGCGCATCGACACATTGCCGGACGTGCCGGCGGCGGCGGAGTCCGGCTATCCGGAACTTGCCGTAACCGAGTGGTACGGCGTACTCGCACCCGCCGCAACACCGCGTCAGATCATCGTCGTACTCAACGCGGGGATCAACCGCGCGCTCGGTTCGCCCGACGTGTTGCAACGGCTGCAAGGTCTCGGCATGAATGCGTCGCCCGGCACGCCCGCCGAATTCGACAAGCAGATCCGCGAAGATTACGCGCGCTGGGGCAAGGTCGTGAAAGCGTCCGGCGCCAAGGTCGATTGAACGGCGAATATTCGTAATGACAGATGTGCGCAATCTATGGGCATCGATGGCGCGCACCGCGCTGGTGCCGGAAGCTGCGTCAACCAGCGCGCGTTCGGGCAGGGTCGCGCTGTACGCCGGCGCGGGCGCCGAGCTTGCGCACTACGAGGTGGACGTCGCCAACGCCACGCTCATCAAGCGCGGCGCAGTGACGTTGCCCGCCAATGTGCAATACGCGTGGCCGCACCAGTCGGGACATTATCTGTATGTGGCATCGAGCAACGGCGGGCCAAGGGCAAGTGGCGACAAACATTACGCGAGCGCATTTCGCATAGAACTCGCGACCGGTGCGCTTACGGCGCGCGGCGCAGTAGTGCCGCTCCATGCGCGGCCGATTCATCTTGCCACCGACATTCCCTCGGCGCATGTGTTGATCGCCTACAACCTGCCGAGCAGCCTCACCGTGCACCGGCTCAACGCAGACGGCACGCTTGGTAACGAGGTGCAGCAACCGGCGCCGCTCGACACCGGCATTTACGCGCATCAGGTGCGCGTCGATCCGTCCGGCCGGTGCGCGGTGCTCGTCACGCGCGGCAACAGTGCGGCTGGCGGTAAACCCGAGGATCCGGGCGCGCTGAAAATATTCGATTACCGCGACGGCGTGCTGACGAACCGCTCGTCGTTTGCGCCGCACGGCGGATACGGCTACGGGCCGCGGCATCTCGATTTCCATCCGGACGGGCCGTGGTTGTTCGTTTCGCTGGAGCGCCAGAACAAACTCTGCGCTTACAAACTGCAGGACGGGCCGGTCGAGCCGCAGCTCTTGTACACGCGCGAAACCCTGATTGACGCGGGCCAGCAGCGGCCGTCGCAGCTCGCGGGCACGCTGCACGTGCATCCGAACGGCCGCACGCTGTACGTGGCGAACCGTGCGAGCGGCACCACTGAAGTCGCGGGGCAGAAAGTTTTCGCCGGCGGCGAAAACAATATCGCGGTCTACGCCGTCGACCCGGCCACCGGCGAGCCGTCTTTGATACAACACGCGGACACGCGCGGCCTGCAGCCGCGCACCTTTGCGCTCGACCCCAGCGGACGCCTGCTGGTCGTCGCCAACGCGATTTCGCTCAAGGTGCAGGACCTCGCGCACGTCATCAGCGTGCCGGCGAGTCTCGCGGTGTTTCGCATCGGCGACGATGGCCGGCTCGACTACGTGCGCAAGTACGACGTGGAGGCGGGTGGCTCTACGCTCTTCTGGATGGGTATGGTCGGGCTGTAGCAGATTGCCGTAAAGCGCTCATCGCCCCGCTTGCAGGACCTCGGCCGCCCAGTCCCACATGTAGGCCGAGCCGATGCTGATGTTATCGACCTGGCAGTGGTGATAGCCGCCTTCCGCGCGCGTGAACACCTTGAGTTCCTTCTGTTTCGAGCCGGCGGCGGCGAGCATTTTTTGCGCGTGCTCGAACGGCGCCTGCTGGTCGCCTTCGCCGTGCACGAGCAGGTAAGGGCACTGCATTTTCTGGATGACGCCATCCAGCTTGAAGCCCTCGAGTTTTTTGAACGCTTCCTCCTTGGTCTTGACGTCGAACACCCACAGCAGGTGTTGCCACGGTACGGACAGCGAAAGTATCTCGCCGCGTTCGATGCGCGCGAGACGCTGCTGCCACTTGGTGTGGTAATCCCACTCGGGACCCCACGAGATGCAGCATGCGAAGCGCCCGTCCATAGCCGCCGCGCGCGGCGCGTAGTAGCCGCCGAGGCTCAACGCCATGATCCCGATTCGTTTTGGATCGAATTCCGGGCGGCCCGCGAGATAATCATACGCGGCGCCGGCGTGACGCTCCGTTTCGTGATGTAGCGGCAGATTGCGAAAGCGAATCGCTTCGCCGTTGCCCGGCCCGTCGAGGATCAGGCAGGAGACGCCGCGCGCGGCGAGATCGGGAATGCCGCGAAAGTACTGGATTTCCTTGGTGACGTCGAAGCCATCGAGGAACAGCATTATCGGGCCTTTGCCGGTGCGGCCGGGCGCGGCATCGGCGTGCACGATGATCCCTGGCAGGTGCGTGCCTTCGTACGGCACTTCGACGTGCTCGATGCGCGGTCGCGTCACGAGGCCGGCGGCTTTCCTGAACGCCTGCACGCCGCGCATGTAGGCGGCCTGGCTCGCGCCGGTTTTCGGCTGCGTGAAGCGCTCGCCGACATGGTAGTAATGCGCAGCGCGGAAGAGGTACGACGCTGCGGTCAGCGCATGACCCTTGGCCGCTTCAGCATGACCGATAGCTTCGATGCGCTCCGCTTCGCCCGCCCATTCGTCGAACCACGCCACATCGTCGCCGTCGCGGTCCTTCAGGCGCAGGCCGATGCGATGGACTTCGTCGATCTCGGCGCCGCCCCAGGGTGCTCCGCCCAGCGCGATCAACACGCCGTGCGACCAGCGGTAGTTGCCCGGAAAGTACGTAAAGGCGAGTTCGCCGTCAGGCAATGCGGAAGCCGGCAAGCGTGGTTCTCCTGAAGTAAGCGATTAAGTGATCAAGTGATTCAGTGATTAAGTTAAGCGATTAAGCGATTCAGTCACTGTTTGCTCAATCACTCAATCACCCATCACCCATCGCTCATTACCCATTACAGCCGCGGAATGCCCGATTCAATGATGATCCGGCGGACTTTCTCGACGTCGTGTTTTAAGATCGCGGTGAATTCCTGCGGAGTGTTGCCGACCACCTGCAGGCCCAGTTGCCTGAAGCGCTCGCCGGTCTCCACGGTTTGCAGGGCCTGCGCGATGGCGCGCTGCGCGGTGCGCACGGCCGCATCAGGCGTGTTCGCCGGCGCGAAGAGCCCGTTCCAGAATTGAATATCGAATCCCGTCACGCCCTGTTCCGCAAGCGTCGGCAGGTCCGGCAGCACCGGCGAGCGCTGCGTGCTGGTGACGCCGTAGACTTTGAGCTTGCCCGACTGCAGATGAGTCAGCGTGGCGAGCGGTGTCAACAGCGACAAATCCGCTTCGCCCGACACCAGCGCCAGTTCCGAAGGCGCGCTGCCCTTGTAGTGAATGTTGGTCATTTTCAACTGCAGTTGCGACCACAGCGCATCGCCGGCGAGTTGGCCGGTCGCGCCCGCAATCGCGACGTTGAGTTTGCCCGGCTGCTGTTTGGCGAGCGCCGCCAGATCGTGAATCGATGTGCCGGGCAGGCGCGCATTCGCGGCCACCACCATGCCGGTGGTCGAAAACTGCGTCACCGCCGCGAAATCGCGCACCGGATCGTAGGGAAGTTTTGCGTACAGCGTGGCGTTGACCGCGTGCGTGCCGCTGTTGCCGACGGTAAACGTGTGGCCGTCGGGTGGCGCTCTCGACGCAATTTCGGTGGCGACGACGCCGTTGTTGCTCGGCCGGTTGTCGACGATAAGGGTCTGGCCGAACGCCGCAGTGAGCGCGGGCACCAGCAGGCGGATCTGGATATCCGACGGCCCGCCGGGCGCCGAGGCGACGAGCACGCGGATCGGCCGCTTCGCCGTGCCTTGCGCGTGTGCGGCGCCCGAATCGACCGCGACAGTGATGGCGATGGCGGTCGCGAGTAGGTACTGTGCCCGGATCGTGTTGTTCATCGGGTTACGCTGCCTGGAGAGTCGTCAACTTTAACACGTGCACCAGTGTCCGCCTATCATGGCATGACCCGCATGGCAGTGAAATGCCTGAAAGCCAATACCGGCGCGCCTCGCGGGCCAGTTGACCTCACTAATCGGTCTGCGCAAGACATCGTCACCGAAGCCGTCGAAGCATATCTTGAATTCGAAACCGACTGCCCGTGTCAACGACGTTGAAGCTGCCCGAACACCTGAAGAAACGCCTTGGTCCACTGGCGAAGTCGGCCGGCAAGACGCCGCACGCTTGGATGATCGAGGCGCTTGAAACGCAAGCCACGCTCGCCGAAAAGCGCAGAGCGTTCATCGACGACGCGCGGGCCGCGGAAAAAGAAGTCGAGGAAACCGGCGTGGTCTACCGTGCCGAAGTCGTGCACCGTTACATCCGCGCCCGCGCCGCCGGGAAAAAAGGCGCACGCCCGAAACCCGTCAAGTGGTAGCGCTCGGCGATGGCTGTCATCAGCTATGCACCGCGCGCTCGTGCTGACGATACGCCATCAACGTGAGGCGGGTTACGCGGGTTGAATTGCGGCATTAATCGGGCCGGAATGACATTTCCGGCTACTCTAACAGCGCACGCGCCCGAGAACAGTTACTCTGACCCCAATGGCGCCAACGGCCGTCAAACAGAGCGCGAACGGCAGCGCGTCCCGCTATCCGGCCTCTGCATCCGATAACGCGGCTGCTGCATAATAGTGCCGGTCTCCATCCATGGTCTGGATATCGTGTTGCGTTTTGTCGTTACTATTGTCATATCGATCGTGGTGGCCGCGGCCGTCGGCGCGTGCTCGCCGCTGGGTTTCGTCAACGGATTGACGCCGACCGACACGTATATAGCAGCCGCGAACCTCGAGTATGGATCAGGTCCGCGCGAAAAGCTGGATGTCTATCTGCCGCGCCCGCCGGCGGATACGCAAGCGCCGCGCGACGGCTACCCGGTGGTGGTGTTCTTCTATGGCGGAACATGGATCAGCGGCGAACGCGGGGATTACCGGTTCGTCGGCGAGGCGCTGGCAGCGCAGGGCATCGTCGCAATCGTCGCGGACTACCGGCTGTATCCGCAGGTGCGTTACCCGGATTTCCTGACGGACTGCGCGCGTGCGGTGGCGTGGGCGCGGCGCGAAGCGCCGCGTTACGGCGGCGACGTCAAGCGCCTGTACGTGATGGGGTACAGCTCGGGCGCATACAACGCCGCGATGCTGGCGCTCGATCGTCGCTGGCTCGCGGCGGCGGGTCTTGCGCCATCGGCATTGGCCGGCTGGATCGGCCTGGCCGGGCCGTATGACTTTCTGCCGATGACGAACGTGGGAGCGCAACCGGTATTCAATCATCCGGATTACCCGGCGGGTTCGCAGCCCATAGCCT